>NZ_JBFTRT010000684.1:0-2423 GCF_056399685.1 Pedobacter sp. 01N416 | reverse complement strand
TTTAAAACCTGTAAGGTCTAAATAAATTACTTCTTAAAATGCTCAATAATCAACGTTGCCAGTTCCGTACCAATACGTTCTTGTGCTTCGTTGGTTGATGCACCAATATGTGGTGTTAAAGAGATTTTTGGATGGGTTAAAATTTCTGCTAACGGTGTAGGCTCGTTATCAAAAACATCTAAACCAGCGAAAGAAACTTTACCAGAATTTAGTGCTTCAATTAAAGCTGGCTCATCAATTGTTCCCCCGCGTGAACAGTTTACAATACCTACTCCGTTTTTCATTTTAGCAAATTCTTCTGCACCTAAAATCGGTTTATCAGCAAATGGAGTATGTAAACTAAAGAAATCACTTCCTGTAATTACCTCCTCCAATGAAACCGTTTTAATTGGAATACTTACTGACTTTCCACCTTGGAATTCTAAGGTGATTTCAGATTCTGAAGGATATAAATCGTAAGCCAAAACATTCATTCCTAAGCCTAAAGCCACTTTTGCAGTAGCGCGACCGATACGACCGAAACCGATAATACCGATGGTTTTACCGCTTAATTCAGTTCCTTTAGCATAAGCTTTTTTCAAGTTATTGAATTGAGTAGAACCTTCTACAGGCATTTTACGGTTAGCATCCTGTAAGAATCTGATACCTGTAAATAAGTGAGAAAAATACCAATTCGGCAACTGATAATGAAGATGCAGCTGGTGTGTTTACCACATTAACACCTTGACTACGTGCGTATTCAACATCGATATTATCCATGCCCACCCCACCTCTACCAATTAATTTGATATTGGGTACAGCATCAATTAATTCTTTTCTAACTTTTGTTGCACTACGTACAGTAATGGCATCATAGTTTTTTAATGCTTCAGCTAATTTATCCTGAGGAACGGTTTCAGTATCAACCTGGAAACCTGCTTTTTCTAATAATTCTTTTCCGATCGGATCAATCCCATCGTTTGCTAATATTTTAATCATTGTTATTTATGATTACACAGATTAAAATGATTACGTTGATAATCTGCGGTTATAATTAATTCTTAATTTGCTTTTGCTTGTTGTTCTTCAAATACCTGCATGGCATCTACCAAAGCGTGTACGCTTGTGATTGGCAATGCATTATACATCGATGCACGGAAACCACCAACGCTTCTGTGTCCTTTAATACCTACGATACCTTGCTCTTCTGCATATTTCAAGAATGGTTTTTCCAATTCTGGGTTTTCCATTACGAAACAAATGTTCATTCTAGAGCGGTCTTCAACTGAACAAGTTCCTTTAAATAATGGATTACGGTCGATTTCTCTGTAAAGTGCCTCAGCTTTTTGTTTGTTTTCTTTTTCAATCTCAGCAACACCACCTTTCGATTTTAACCAACGTAAATTTAATAAAGCTACATAGATTGAGAAAACTGGAGGTGTATTGTACATCGAATCGTTATCGATATGCGATTGATAGTTCAACATAGATGGAATTTTACGGTCAATTTTCCCTAAAATTTCATTCTTAACAATAGCGATAGTTAAACCAGCAGGGCCTACATTTTTTTGAGCTCCGGCATAAATTAAATCGAATTTAGAAACATCGATTACACGGCTCATGATATCAGAAGACATATCGCAAACAACCGGAATGTTTGTTTTAGGTACTTCGAAAAGCTCAGTTCCGTAAATGGTATTGTTTGAAGTATAGTGGAAATAAGCACTATCAGCAGGAATTTCAAAATCCTTTGGAATGAAAGTATAATTCGCATCTTTAGACGAGGCAACTACATTCACATTACCGATAAATTTAGCTTCTTTTAATGCTTTGGTTGCCCAAACACCAGTGTCTAAATAACTTGCTGTTTGTCCATCACCCAATAAATTCATCGGAACCATTGCAAATTGCAAACTTGCACCACCTTGTAAAAATAAAACGGAATAACCCGACGGCACATTTAATAATTCCTTTATCAACTTATCAGCTTCAGCAACAACTGCCTCAAATTCGGTTGTTCTGTGCGAAATTTCTAAAATTGATAATCCATCGTTAAAATCTAAAACAGCCTGAGCTGCTTGTTTAAACACTTCTTGAGGTAAAATACAAGGGCCTGCGCCAAAATTATGCTTCATCTTATTATATAATGTTTTATGGGCGTAAATGTAAAATTTTTAAAGCAGTTATGCCCACAAAATCGTATCATAAAAAATTAAATTTTGTTAAAAATCTCGACAAAATTGAGCATTTTGTTGCAGTTTTTGCAAAAGAATTCGTTAATCAGAAAGACAAAAAGATAAAGACTAATAGGTTTAGTAGTTTATGGCTTATTCTTCAACTTCACAATCAACTTCAGGTTAAACTGCCTGCCTGTTAAATAATTTGGAATAGCATATTGCACATTATCTACATCCTTAAGCCATAAGTAGGAAACTGTATTGTCG
>NZ_JBFTRT010000683.1:0-2428 GCF_056399685.1 Pedobacter sp. 01N416 | reverse complement strand
GAATGGTAGAATCGGCAATGGAGTTTATCCGCATGTGTGAAGACCAGAATTACTATAATCTGGTGATCTCGATGAAAGCCAGTAATACCCAGGTAATGGTTCAGGCTTATCGTTTGTTGGTAGAAACCATGGCTAAAGAAGGGATGAACTATCCTTTGCATTTAGGCGTTACCGAAGCAGGTGATGGAGAAGATGGCCGCATTAAATCAGCCGTTGGCATTGGAACCTTATTAGAAGATGGTTTGGGTGATACCATTCGTGTTTCGTTAACGGAAGACCCTGAATTTGAAGCACCAGTTGCTAAAGCCCTGGCAGACCGTTATGCTTTAAGGAGTCCGAAGTCTGAAGTCGGAAGTCCCGAGTCGACTACACTACGCTCTACGCCCCACGCCCCCCGCCCAACTTATTCCCCTTACGAGTACAATCGCCGTATTACCACTGCTGTACAGCATATTGGTGGGCATCACCATCCGGTAGTGATGATCGATGTTTCGAAGGAAAACTTAAAAGATCCTTACTTTTTAAGTTCAATTGGTTACAATTACAGTGCAGGTTTAGATAAATATAACTTGGCCGATCAGGCTTGCGATTTAGCCTTCTTAGGTGATAATTTGCCATCTTTTTCTTTCCCTGGGAATTTAAAGCAAGTTTATAATTACGAAACCTGGTTAAAACTTAACGATAAAAACAATTGTCATCCTTTATATACGCTTGCCGAATATGGTTCTGCGGATGTTAAAGACGAATTTTTGAATTTCGTACAGATTGATTCAAAACAATTTAGCGATGCAACAATTGCACAATTGGATAACACCGTTGTTTTAATTTTGGAGACTTCTGCAACACATGGGATGGCTGAACAAAGGGCCTTTTTTGTTGCTTTGCAGGAGAAAAATATTCAGATCCCGGTAATCATTAAGAGATCTTACCAAGATGCAGATGCCGATCATTTAATGCTTTATGCTGCAACCGATATTGGCGCTTTATTTACCGATGGCTTTGGAGATGGGGTATGGATTGATGCAGAAGGTCAAAACCTTTCGTTGATTAATTCTACCAGTTTTGGGATTTTACAGGCTACACGTACACGCATCAGTAAAACAGAATATATTTCTTGCCCAAGCTGCGGAAGAACACTTTTCGATTTACAAGAAACCACTCAGCTGATCCGGTCACGTACCGATCATTTAAAAGGAATAAAAATCGGTATCATGGGCTGTATTGTTAATGGGCCAGGTGAAATGGCCGATGCCGATTACGGTTATGTGGGCACCGGCCCAGATAAAATTACCTTATACCGTGGTAAAGAAGTAGTAAAGAAAAATGTAACTACCGCCTATGCGCTTGATGAACTGATCGACATCATTAAAGATGATGGCAACTGGGTAGAGAAGGTTTAATAATTAATACTACGCTGTAGTTTGTATACTCACAAACCACTATGCTGTCATTCTGAGCGCAGCGAAGAATCTATATCCTGGGTAGCACCGGATTACAAACTACTGCGCCATTATCAATACTAGCATAGTTTTAACAGCACCAATATTCTTAGCAGATTCTTCATTGCATTCAGAATGACAAAGACTAGAGCACCATTTAAATTTGTAATCAATAAATCCTAAATTGCCTTAATGAATATCCCGGAGTTTCAATCCCTGTTTAACGAACTTAGAAATTGGCTTGCTGGCAAAGGCCTTGCTGATGGCGAACTCGTTTATTCTTACTTTTTTATCGGGTTGCTTGGCGTTATTCTATTTTTGTTCATCACCATATTTTTAACCCGACAGCTTTTTATCGGTGTGGTAAAAAGTGCAAAAACAAAGTCAGACTGGCAAAAAGCTTTATTCGAATTTAGGGTTTTCAGGGCTTTTGCTTTAATATTTGGGGCCTATATCATCTATAATGTTGTTCCTTATCTTTTTATCGATTTTACAAAAGGGTTGTTTTATGCTTTAATATTTGCTAAAATCTACATGGTTTTAGCCGTAATGTTTGCTGTAAATGCATTTCTGAATGCTTTGGTATCCATCATGGAATCATCAAAGAAATACGCCGATAAACCCATTAGAAGTTACAAACAGGTAGCCAAAATTGTATTTTATATTGTTGGTTTTGTGCTCATCCTGTCCATTATTCTTGGCGAATCACCGCTTTATGTTTTCGGTGGTTTTGGCGCAGTTACCGCTGTTTTCATTTTGGTTTTCAGAGATCCGATTTTAGGTTTTGTAGCTTCTGTACAAATGAGTGCCATTGATCTGGTTAGGGTAGGCGATTGGATTACAGTAGAAAAATATGGGGCAGATGGTGAAGTAACCGAAATTAATTTAACCACCATTAAAGTGCGTAATTGGGATAAAACGGTAACCATTGTGCCGAGTTACGCTATTGTGAGCGAGTCGTTTAAAAACTGGCGAGCAATGGAAGAAAG
>NZ_JBFTRT010000682.1:0-2917 GCF_056399685.1 Pedobacter sp. 01N416 | reverse complement strand
TCTGAATACCCTCTACACCATAACCAATGGCCTTATCAACCAGGTTTTTGCACCTGAACTGCTCTGACTTTGGAGTGGAAAGTCCATATCCATTATTTTCGATCAGAAAAATAACAGGGAGGTTCCAAACTGCAGCAACATTTACTGCTTCGTGGAAATCGCCTTCACTGGTTGCCCCTTCTCCGGTGTAAACTAATGTGGCATGCTGTTTATTGGCTAAAACATCGGCAAGAGCAATACCATCTGCCAAAGCCATTTGTGGCCCCAAGTGGGATATCATCCCAATTATTTTATATTCTTGTGTGCCGAAATGGAAAGAGCGGTCGCGGCCTTTGGTAAAGCCGGTAATTTTGCCCTGCCATTGGGCCATTAATTTTTTTAAAGGAATATCGCGAGAGGTAAAAACGCCCAAATTACGGTGCATGGGTAAAATGTACTCCTCACTTTGCATCGCTAAGGTGCTACCAACAGCTATTGCTTCCTGGCCGGCAACTTTAGGCATTTCCCGGTATTTGCCCCAGCTCTTTTTGAAAAATCTTTTGAGCATAAAATTTTTAAACTTTCCGCCAAAAAAATCCATCCATTTGCGTTTTTGCATCATTCTGCTGAACATGCTCCAGCCAATTTCTTCTTTTTTGCCGTTTTCATGCCCTGCGGCGGCATCTCTCCGGTTAAGCAAGAGCATTTTATGGATATCGATTTTTACCGGGCACACTTCTGAACATTTGCCGCAAAGACTAGAAGCATAGCTTAAGTGTTTAAACTCTTCCATACCCTTTAAGTGAGGCGTAATTACTGAGCCGATTGGCCCACTATAGGTTGTATTATAAGTATGCCCACCAATATTTTTATAAACCGGGCAAGCATTTAAACATGCACCACAGCGGATGCAGTACAAGCCCTGTCTCTGGTCTTTTTGTGCCAATAAATTGGTGCGGCCATTATCTAGCAAAATCACATACATTTCCTCTGGCCCATCTGTTTCATTGGGTTGGCGTGGACCACTTAAAATGGTATTATAAACCGTTAAGTTTTGCCCAGTTCCATGCGATGCCAGTAAAGGCCAGAACAGATCAAGATCTGTCATCGAAGGAATTACTTTTTCAATACCCACAATAGCAATGTGGATTTTAGGGAAAGTGGTACTTAAACGAGCATTACCTTCATTCTCCGTTAAGGCAATACTTCCGGTATCGGCAATTAAAAAATTTCCGCCACTAATACCAATATCGGCATTTAAGTATTTATCGCGGAGTAATTCTCTTGCTTTTTGTACCAGCTGCGGGGGAGTGGCATCGATAGGTGTGCCAAATTTATCGTGAAATAACTGCGCTATATCTG
The DNA here is from genome assembly GCF_056399685.1 of Pedobacter sp. 01N416. Lineage (NCBI taxonomy): Bacteria > Pseudomonadati > Bacteroidota > Sphingobacteriia > Sphingobacteriales > Sphingobacteriaceae > Pedobacter > Pedobacter sp. 01N416. The sequence goes on along the minus strand of NZ_JBFTRT010000682.1, from coordinate 1,576 downwards.
TTGCACTTAGGTGCATGGCCGGGGTAACAATATGGTAGGGAGCCTGCCCAAGCAGTTGAACAATGTATTCGCCCAGATCACTTTCTAAAGACTCGATGTTGTTCTTTTCCAGGAAATCGTTTAAGTGGATTTCCTCGGTGGTCATCGATTTTGATTTGATAACCGTTTTGCCATTGTTTCTTTTGATGATGTTGAGGATTTCCTGTTGGGCTTCTTCAGCATCATTGGCCCAGATTACCTTACCGCCACGGCGTTGGAAATTTGATTCAAATTCTGGCAAGAACTTATCAAGGTTTTCCATCACACGCCATTTGATTACGTGTGCCTTTTTTTTGGATGCCTCTAAATTTTCGAATTTTGATAAGCCCCGTTCAACAGCTGCATTGTATTTCCCAATATTATAATTTATGGTTTTACGATGCGGTAGATCGAAAGCTTTCTCGTCAGATTTCTCTAAAAATTCCTCGGCAATATTCATCAATAGTTATTTTGTAATAGGGTAACGAATATTAACTGATTTTAGTTCTTAGCTATTTCGTTATAACATCAAAGATAGGAATTTATGCAGGCGCGAAAAGGTATTGTGCATAAAAAAGCCCCGACATTTTGTCGGGGCTAACTGTTTTGAATATTTATTTCTTTGGATTTCCTTTTCCATCCATATCTACCGCCGGACGTTTTGCGCTGTTGGCCAATTCCCATGCGGTAAAATAGGTCAGTTTAGCTCTTTTGGCCAAAAGTGGGAAGTTAATTTTACTTACTTCATCACCTGGTTTGTGGTAATCCTGCAGTAACATCCCGTCGTAATAGAAGATGATCGGAATACCCAATTTAGCAAAGTTATAATGATCTGAACGGTAATAAATCTGCTCAGGATCTTTTGGATCATCGTATTTATAATCCAGTTTCATTTTGGTATAGGTCGCGTTAACTCGCTCGCTTAAATTAGCCAAATCACTACTCAACATTCTTGAACCTACAGAGTAAATGTAATTTGCAGAATCTGCTTTACCTAAATATTCTTCGCCAGTACGGCCAATCATATCGGTATTTAAATCAGCAATGGTATTTTCGACAGGGAAAACCGGATGCTCCGAATACCATTCAGAACCCCAAAGCCCTTTTTCTTCACCAACAACAGTCATGAAAAGGATACTGCGTTTAGACCCTTTTCTGGCTTTTTTAGCATCTGTAAATGCTTTTGCCATTAATAAAACGCCGGTAGTTCCCGATCCATCATCATCTGCTCCGTTGTTCACTTTGTCTTTTGCATTTGGATCTGTTTCCAATCCAATATGGTCGTAGTGGCCAGTAAGGATTAAAACTTCTTTTTTAAGTACCGGATCAGAACCTTCTAAATAACCCAGAACGTTCTCACATCTAACTGGTGTTTCTGTTTTTGCAGCACTTGCGGAGAAAGGTACGTTTAATACTTGTGATGCGGGAGCCTGACTATCTACTATTTTCTTTTGCAGATCAGCCACAGTAGTGTTCGAGGCCTTTAGCAGATCGTTTGCCAAAGCGACAGATATCGAGATGCGTGGAATATCGTTTTGCTTTTGAGCTTCGATAGCAG
>NZ_JBFTRT010000681.1:0-2433 GCF_056399685.1 Pedobacter sp. 01N416 | reverse complement strand
GGCTTGTATTGTCCAGTCGGTATTAAGTTCTTCTTTGTTTAAGATAAGTTCGCCAATGTTCACCTCATGTTGATGCGCAATAAAAATTGGGTGGGCAGAAATGCCTTCAACCATAATCTCGATTGCTACTTCTTTAATCGCATCAGCATAAAATTCTAAATCTTTTTCTAGACTTATCAGCGGACTTTCCTGCTTTTTTTGTGGTGTTCCGTTCTCTTCGGGCGTTGCGCCTAATAATTCTTCTCTATCCATACCTTAACTAATAATTGAATTTTGAATGAGTGAATAGTTGAATGTTAAAGGCAAATTGCCCCATTCTGTCACTCAATCTTTCTCTCACTCAATCATTTTATTACTTTAACCTTAACAATACTACATTTTCTACGTGTTGCGTGTGCGGAAACATATCTACAGGTTTAATTCGCACCACATCGTATTTTTCTTTCAATAATTCTAAATCTCTTGCCTGTGTGGCTGCATTACAGCTTACATAGACAATTTTTTCAGACTCCATTTCAAGCAATCTCTGTACTACATCTGCATGCATACCAGCGCGTGGCGGATCGGTAATCACCACATCTGGTTTACCATGCGCCAGGATAAATTCTGAAGTAAGAATATCTTTCATATCTCCGGCATAAAAAACCGTATTATCAATGCCATTTAACGCTGAATTAAACTTTGCATCTTCAATAGCGGTTGGCACGTATTCTACCCCAACTACCTGCTTTACGTTTTTGGCAATAAAATTTGCAATCGTTCCAGCACCAGTGTATAAATCATAAACCAATTCATCACCTTTAAATCCGGCAAAATCTCTGGTGATTTTATATAGTTCGAAGGCTTGTTCAGAATTGGTCTGATAAAAAGATTTCACTCCAATTTTAAAACGGATGCCATCCATTTCTTCGAAAATATGATCGCGACCGGAGAAAACCACCACATCCTGATCGAAAATAGTGTCATTCTTTTTTTGGTTAACGATATACAGCAAAGAGGTAATCTGTGGAAATTCATTTTTAAGGAACCCCATCAAGCCATCAACTTGTGTCTGTTCCGGATAAGCAAATACCACGGCAACCATCACCTCTCCTGTGCTAGAAGTACGGATAATCAGGTTACGCAAAACGCCTTCATGGTTACGCAGATCGTAAAACGACAGGTCGTTTTCTAAGGCATATTTACGTACTGCGTTTCTGATCGAATTAGAAGGCTCATCCTGTAGATAACAATGCTCGATATCTAAAATTTTATCAAAACGCAATGGTACGTGAAAACCCAGTGCATTCATGTCAAAATCTTCATCGCGTTCTACATCGGTTTTTTCCAACCAACGTTTGTTCGAAAAAGTAAATTCTAATTTATTTCGGTAATATCTGTTTTTTTCTGAGCCTAAAATCGGTTCAGTTCCTGAGGTATCTATTTTACCTAAACGCTGTAAAGCTGCCTCAACATTTTTCTGTTTAAACTTTAATTGAGCATCGTAACCCATATGCTGCCATTTGCAACCGCCACAGGTTCCGAAATGAGGGCAGAAAGGATCAGTACGCAACGCTGATTTTTCATGAAGCTGATCGATGATTGCTTCAGCAAAATTCTTTTTCTTTTTGGTCAACCGGACATCTACCACATCACCGGGAACGGCTTTATCAACGAAAATGACCAATTCGTCAGCCTTGCCAACACCTTTTCCCTCTTCAGCAATATCGATTATATGTACGTTTGGAACAATAGTTACCRTACCAGGTTTTCTTCTACTCATTATTTTGCAAATATAGAAAAAAGAGGTTAAAGGTTAAGGACAGAAAGGTATAGGGTTTAAAAACCAATTAATCAAAAGATTGRCCATAATCATCCTACTCGAACAAGAACTGTCCGGCAATGGAACCCTGATTTTAAAAATTATTTTCCAAAAAATTTAAATGCCGCGCCCCAAAAGCCATCTAACCAATTAAATTTTAGGTCAAATTTTTCATCCACCAGTACAGAAAACTCTAATATTTCTTTGCTCATGATAAAAAACCTATCTATTTAAGCAATAATACTAAATTCATACCAAAAACCAAAACGGTATAAATTAATTTTATGTTAATTTTACATCAAAAGGTTAAATCATTCCCTTTACAACAACTACAATTGCGATCAATTGATTTTCAGTTCCTTATTTGATAACCAAATAAAAATCCGTAACTTAAAGTATCATTCACATAAAAATGGAGGTTCATTATGAACGTTATCCGTAAAATTGAACATTGGGGAGATGTTCATCACTCAAAATGGCTAGATTATCTTCGGATTGTACTTGGCCTGATCATTTTTGGAAAAGGTGTTTCTTTTGTTAGCGACACTTCGGTTCTTCAGAACATGATTACACAAAACAACGTATTTGGTTTTTCGGGCATGCTCATCAGTGTCGCCATTCATGTTGTTGCA
>NZ_JBFTRT010000680.1:0-2433 GCF_056399685.1 Pedobacter sp. 01N416 | reverse complement strand
CCTTTAATGTAAGTTTACTGTTGCCTAAATGTTAAGGAAGATGTTTTAAACCTTAACCGATTCGGTGCAATATTTATTTTAGGTACAATAAGTAAGTATACCCAATAATCAGTATTGGAATCTCTATGGCGTTGTGTTATATTTACATATTTAATAACAGTTATCTGTTTATTTTTCAGTAGGATGCAGTGTTTTATGATTGATTTACTATTATATCAGTATGTCCCTTGCTAAACATATATTTTAATAAACAGAAAATGATATACAACGATCGAAAAGCCGTGGATCCTGCTATAAAGAAATGTCTTATCGACAAACTGCTCAATAACAATATCTCGGTTAGCGAACTTATTGAACTGAGGCCTGAAATTAATGAATTCGATCTTTCTGAAATTATTCAGCATATCTACGACCTTAACCTGGAGCAGGTACGAAAAATAGCAGCATTAGCGCCTGTTATGGCTAAAGTAGATGCATTAAAAAACAGCCAGCGCAATACCCGTTTTATAAAAAAGGTAAAAAATAATTTCCGGAAACATACGGCTAAGCACAACGGTCTTAAAAACAGGGTAGTGGTAGTAGAGGGCGATTCGTGGTTCAATTATCCTATTCTTTTAAGCGATGTGATCGACTGGATTGCTATGGAAGAGAATATGGCCGTTTATAGCCTGGCTTCTGGTGGCGATTGGCTGATGAACATGCTTAGTGCCAAAAAATATGTCGAACAGCTTTCTACACTTCAACCGGATGTATTTATCATTAGCGGGGGAGGAAACGACCTGGTTGGAAACCGGAGAATAGCAGCCATGGTTACACATAAAGGAGACTCTAACGAATTTGAAAATAGTGCATTTGCGAAATACCTTTATCAAAGCGCTGCTAATCCACCCGATAACCCAGAAGATTTTAAACGTGGTACCCAGTTCATATCCAAAGATTTTTATGCTTTACTGGCCTTTTTTCAGCTCCAATATTATTTTATTATAAATGGGATTCTCACTGGCGGTGAGGGAGAAAATGGTAAGTTTCCAGGGATACAGATTATTACGCAAGGTTACGATTACGCCATACCAAGCGATAAGAAGATAGCAGGATATAATCCACTCAAATGGTACCGGCTGTTTGCGCGAACTTTTCTCGGCCATGGAGGATGGTTAAAAACGCCCTTGCAGCTCAGGGGCATATACGATCCCGAAGATCAGCGCAAAATTGTTTATGCCATGATTTACCTCTTTAACGAAATGATGATTGATATCGGTCGCATTTTTAGTGAAATGTTAGGGGAGAATAGGGTATTCCATATCGATTCAAGAGGGTCAGTTGGTAAAAATGGTTGGACGGATGAATTGCATCCATTGCCCCAACATTTCAAAAAAACAGCAGCAGCCTTTATTCACTGTATTAACAACCCAAATAAAAATGGAAGTGCAGTTATAGCAGTTGTAAAACAACAGGATGGAGGGCAGAAATGAAAAAGATATTGATTCTAGTATTTATCATTGTTTGTGGTGCAATGTCCTTTCAGGGAAAAGTACTTCAGCACTTCAGCGGAAAAGGAATCGTCAATTTAGAACTCGCCAATAAAGATGCAGGAGTAGAAATTATTGCGCTTTGGAGCGATACACTTTATGGTGACCAGACACTTTTAAACATTGCCCAAAAGAATACACACCTCGATTTTCTGTTTATTTTGGTATATGTAGTGCTCATCATGACGCTATCTAATTCGCAAATGCAAAGAGAAAAAACAAGTTGGCTAAACGAATTGCTACGGCTTAATTTATTTCTGGCATTTTTAATCGGCTCACTGGATGTAATTGAAAATATCAGGCTATTACACAGTTTCCATCACCCGGGAAATATGGCTGAATTTTGGCGAACAGATTTTATTGCATGGCCAAAATTTGTTATAGTAGGCTGGGTAATTTTGATTTATGTTTTCTCGGTAATTAAGGGCTATTTTAATAAGTGATTTTCGTTAGCATCTTACAGATCATTAAGGAATTAAGGTAATTAAGATATCAAGGCAAAGACTATTTTAAATAGCCTATTGTTTACAGGCTTAAAAAATCCTTCCTCTCTACTACAATTGACAGATACTGAAATTCGGCGTTATCTCGACCGGAGCAACTCGGAGTGGAGAGATCTTTGGATAACATGAATAATTGTGGTGTCAGTTGTTGCCAACTGACACTAAAAACATATATTCTAGATATTCCCTTTTTTAATAGTCGATAGTCAGATGGTAACATCTGACTGCACGTGGAAATTATCCTTCAGGGTGATTAAACTCAGGAGAATATTTCGGGCTTTCTTTGAAAAAAAATAATTGCGAGGATCCTTCGACAAGCTTAGGATGACAAGCGCGGTTATATGTCTAATTTTCTTTAACTCCACTTAAAACGATGTTCTTGGTTAACTTTATGTTAGTTT
>NZ_JBFTRT010000679.1:0-2438 GCF_056399685.1 Pedobacter sp. 01N416 | reverse complement strand
GCTATATCTTTTGTGCTAAGAAGATCCAAAACCAAATATCCCTGCTCCTGGAAAGTTGCATTATATTTTTGGTCAACGAATACATTTTGTACCATAATTTATTGGATTAAAAAAATGAAAATCACATCCAGTTATATATAACGCTGCTGTTGTGTGGTGCTTTCGTTGGAATAATTTTCGAAAGTACCCGCATAATAGTTGCAGTCGTAATGATGGACCTCTTATCTTCGTAGTATGTTCCCGAAGGATTGTTCCAGGGCTCGTAACAGAAGTTATCTGTCACGCGGAGATTTGCCGAACCATACCACTGCCCATTCTCTGCCTGCCAGTTGAGCAAGGTGCGAAGATGAGCGCCTATTTTTTCATCAGCATAACCTCTGATGCATTCAATGCCGATATAACAGGCAAGATCAAAAGCATTGTCTATCTGAATAGAAGATACATCATATTCATAAGTATCCAGCGGTTCCTGTAGGCCCAAGCGATCCAGTACTTCCAACGTTATGAATGTACTGTAATAGGGGTTTCGCCACCAGTAGGAACGCCAAAAGCCGTTGTCCATCCGGTGGGTGTGTAAAGCTTTTTGAAACGGATCAAGAAACGTGGTCCTATCTTCCGCAGACATTCCGTGATAACCCCAGGGAGTAACATCCCAATGACCTGTGGCCCATGCATCAGGTTCGGTATAAGTGGCAATACAGTCATCTTCCCGCCAGTGTTCCCGGAAAAATAAACGGTCAGCCGCTGCAACGGGAAGTGCAAGTTCATCGAATAATGCAACAGCCATTGCAGTTGAGTCTGCATCAGGTCCTGTCATGGCATTGAATCCCCACCCGGAATTATAACTTCTTTTTTCGGCTAGCCAGCTGGCAGCTTTGATTGCAGCATTAATAGCGTCGTTATTGCCGCTTTTTTTTCCATACTGGGCCAGCGCCTGTGCTGCGTATGCGGTAACCCATTGGTCTGATGTACCTACAGGCAAGTGATAATCGTCCCAGCTGCCATTTTCGTTTTGAACCGATAGGAGGTACCGCATCGAATCTTTGAGCGCTCCCCATATTTCATCTGATTCCGGCATGCCGTTTTGTACATCATGCTTTAGGTATAGATTCAACCTTGGTTTTTGATCCGTGGTTAGTCCAAACCCAATGAAAGCTATCTGGTATTCCTGACAGTTCAGCATCATGCCGGTATCTACAGGCGTAAGTAAAAATCGCGTTGTTAATTGGCTAATAATCGATGACCACTCGTCAGAAGTATATCTGAGGCAATGGCCACACAGGTCTGCTTTTACATCGGCATGAGCTCCGGTCAGGAGATTAAAGCCAATACTCATCACCAACCCATTCAAATCTGTTTTATATTTTTCCGTTGCAATGGCAAGGAAATCTTTCATTTCCTGCGATGAAAACAGGTCGATCCCTAAATGCTGAAAGTCTGTAGTCTCGCGCATCCGGAAGTAGATCTTCGCCCTTGAATTTTCAAGTGTGCTTCCTTCCAATCCCGCACTTGCAACAATACAGTGTTCCTTTAATTTATTTATTATGGTTATTGCATCATTGGCCGAAGGTAAAATTGCTTTGAGCCAGGTGGTTACAGTATTCCATCCTTTTTCCYGGCTAAGGGGTGCCATTTCCAGGTAGAAAGCAATTCCAGCCTGTTGCGGGCTTGTGCCAATCCATACAAATCCTTGTTTGTAAATGTTGCGGTCATCTTTATTTTTTGGCAATAATATTTCAATCGTCTTTTCAGCAATCTCTTTCAAATCACTGCTTTCGCTGCTGTCAATAGCATGCCTAAGTGTTTTGATGGATGAATGATAACGTGATTCAGTGGCAGTATGAAATGCGCCTGGATCGCCAATAACGCGGAGCGATGTTCCCTTGCCGGAAGTTGTAAGGCAAAGCTGCAATGGTGAACCGTCGTTGTTCAGGCATGAAGCACCGGTAATAAAATCTTCAGTACCAGAATCAGAATCAAGAAGCTGGTAACAGCTATCTGTTAAAGAGTTAGCCGTAGGTTGGAGTCGCTCAGCAAGCGAAATAAGCCGTTGAACTTTTTGGCCGAGGCGTACACTACGAATCATATAAGTTTTAAGGTTGAGAAGACAGGATAAATTAGATTTTGGTTTAGGAGCTTATAAACCCCACAGCTGATTTGAACATCAGCAGCGGGGTTTGAATAGTTTAAATTGCGATTGCAAACGAAGAATGTTACAATCGTAAATTATGAATTAACCACCTGGTTGAATATTGATCTGTGGAGTCTGACCCGTATTGCTGCCTGTTGAACCGGATGTGCCATTTGAACCAGTATTTCCTGGTGTTCCGTTTGCGCCACCTGATGAGCCGCCAGTACCGGCTGTGCCGCCTGTGCCGCCAACACCGCCGCTGCCTCCATTACCAGGAAGACCAGCTATAGGATGGCCAATAAGCTGA
>NZ_JBFTRT010000678.1:0-2459 GCF_056399685.1 Pedobacter sp. 01N416 | reverse complement strand
CCCTTGCTCCTATTTCCAAAACACTTGCTCAATCGATCGCCGCTTTAAAAACCGAATATTTGGTTAACCCGATCGGCTTAGATAATCCAAATCCGCGTTTTACATGGCAAATGAAYGACGCCAATCAGGGTGCAAAACAAACAGCCTACCGCGTTCTGGTAGATACCGATTCGGCTTCGCTTGTTAAAGCCGGTGCAAAACTTTGGAATGCAGGCTGGGTTAAATCAGATGACAATTTGGTTATTTATTCGGGCCAGTCACTAAAACCTTTTACTAAATATTATTGGAGGGTTGATATTGTTGATGGAAGCCAAAAGAAATCAAACAAAGTGTATATCGCCAGCTTCGAAACCGGGATGATGAAAATGGAAAACTGGCAAGGTGCGTGGATTTCGGATAATGAAAATACCAAGCTTAAGCCTGCACCCTATTTCCGAAACACCTTTACTACGGTTAAAAAAATCAAGTCGGCCAGGGCTTACATCGCAGCAGCTGGCTTGTACGAACTCTCCATCAACGGCAAAAAAATTGGCAACCATCGCCTCGACCCGATGTATACCCGTTTTGATAGAAGAACATTATACGTTACCTATGATGTAACCGAGGCCATCAGCAAAGGCAAAAATGCTATTGGCGTACTGTTGGGCAATGGCTGGTACAACCACCAATCGACCGCAGTTTGGTATTTCGACCGTGCCCCCTGGCGCAACAGGCCAACTTTTTGTCTTGATGTACGCATCACTTATGAAGATGGTACAACCGAAACCATTAAATCAGGTAAGGAATGGAAAACAGCTTTAAGTCCGATTATTTTTAATAGTATTTATACCGCCGAGCATTATGATGCCCGCCTTGAAAAAGCAGGCTGGAACACGCCAGATTTTGACGATACAGATTGGAAAAATGTGATGTACCGTTCAGCACCATCTAAAAATATTGTTGCACAGGCCATGCACCCTATCCGTAATGTTGAAGAAATAGCAAGCAAAAGTTTAAGAAAGTTTAGCGACACCACTTATCTTTTCGATCTGGGCAGGAATATTTCAGGGGTAAGCAAAATCACGGTAAGCGGACCTGCCGGAACTGTTATAAAACTAAAGCACGGCGAGCGTTTATATACCAACGGACACGTAGACATCTCCAATATTGATGCCCATTACCGGCCAACTGATAATACTGATCCATTTCAGACGGATATCCTGATTTTGAATGGAAAAGGTGAACAAAGTTTTATGCCGCATTTCAATTATAAGGGTTTTCAATATGTAGAAGTGAGCAGCTCCGCTCCCATCCAATTAAAAAAAGAAGATCTGGTAGGCTATTTTATGCATAGTGATGTGCCAATTGCGGGTGAGGTTAAATCTTCAGAGCCGATCATCAATAAAATCTATTACGCCACCAACAATTCTTACCTATCAAATCTTTTTGGCTATCCTACAGATTGTCCACAGAGAGAGAAAAATGGCTGGACAGGCGACGCACAGATCGCGATAGAAACCGGTCTTTATGGCTTTGACGGCATTACCATTTACGAAAAATGGCTCGCCGATCACCGCGATGAACAACAGCCAAATGGCGTTTTACCTTCCATTATCCCTACCGATGGATGGGGTTACGAATGGGGCAACGGACCCGATTGGACCAGTACAATTGCCATTATTCCATGGAATGTTTACCTGTTTTATGGAGACAAAAAACTACTTGCCGATTGTTACGGGAATATTAGAAAATACGTGAACCATATTGACGAAACCTACCCGACAGGTTTAACCACCTGGGGATTGGGCGATTGGATCCCAGTGAAATCTAAATCTCCTGTTGAGCTTACCTCTACCTGTTATTATTATGCTGATGTGCTTATTTTGGCCAAGGCAGCAAAAATTTTAGGCAAAAATGATGACTATGAAAAGTATACAGCTTTGGCTAAAAAAATTAAAGATGCTTTTAATGCCAAATATTTGAATAAGGAAAAAGGGATTTATGCTTCTGGCGTACAGACTGAAATGAGTGTGCCGCTTTATTGGAAAATTGTTCCGGAAGAATCGATTGCTTTAGTTGCAGAGAATTTAGCCAAACGTGTAGAAGCCGATGGTTTTCACTTGGATGTGGGATTATTGGGTACAAAGGCCATTTTAAATGCATTGAGTGAAAATGGTTACAGCGATATTGCCTACAAAGTTGCCGCTCAAAAAACCTATCCAAGCTGGGGCTGGTGGATGGAAAACGGAGCCACCACTTTATACGAGAACTGGCCCATTGATGCAAAATCGGATATATCGATGAACCACATTATGTTCGGAGAAATTGRTGCCTGGTTATACAAATCGCCTGGTGGTATCAAACCAGATGAAAAACAGCCCGGCTTTAAACATGTGATATTGGATCCACATATAATGGAAGGACTGGATTCATTTGAAGCTAGTCATATTGGTCCTTACGGTAAAATTATCAGCGCATGG
>NZ_JBFTRT010000677.1:0-2467 GCF_056399685.1 Pedobacter sp. 01N416 | reverse complement strand
AATTGCAGTTCTGTTAGGTGATAAAACCTTAGCTGACAAATACAAAAATAAAGCAATTGCGCTTAAAAAACTGGTTCAGGATAGTTTGTGGAATGCTTCTTCTTTGTTTTTTGAAACAAGAAAAGCCAAAGGAGGTTCATCTGATGTTAGAGAGGCCATCGGTTTTACGCCATGGGAATTTAACTTGCCGGATGATCAGTCAAATTATGCAAAAGCCTGGGATCAGTTATTGGATACTGCTGGATTTAAAGCACCCTGGGGCTTAACCACGGCTGAAAGAAGAAACCCAACATTTAGAACAAGGGGAACAGGGCACAGTTGCGAATGGGATGGAGCACTTTGGCCGTTTGCCAGCTCACAAACTTTAAAAGGATTGGCAAATCTACTCACGAATTATAAAAAAAATGGTAAAATGAATGCCGAAGTCTTTTACCGGGAACTGCACCAGTATGCTGCTTCTCATGTCAAAAATGGAAAACCTTACATCGGTGAGTATCAGGATGAAAAAATAGGTGAATGGTTAAAAGGTGATAATCCACGGAGCAGTTTTTACAATCACTCTACATTTAATGATCTAATCATCAACGATCTGATCGGAATAAAACCACGTCAGGATAATGTGCTTGAGATTTTTCCATTAATCCCTAAAAACCAGTGGGATTGGTTCATGTTAGATCAAGTTTCGTATCACCATAAAACGTTAACCATTTTGTGGGATAAAACCGGAAAAAAATACAATAAAGGCAAAGGATTATTGGTATTTGCAGATGGTAAAGAAATTTATAAAGGAAAGGATTTAAAGCCTTTAAAAGTGCAGATGAATTAAAGAATATGGTCGAAGGATATGGGGCATTAGTTCAGTTAAACATCCATTTGAAGTTGCCTATAGATATTTTTAACCTCTCGTCGTCACCCTGAATTTATTTCAGGGTCTCTTTGCATGACAGATGCTGAAATGAATTCAGCATGACGCGACTATTAAATAACGAAAACAAATGAAATACATTTTCAAAAGCTTATTTTTCCTAATTGTAATAGCTAATTGCTTAACTGCAAAAGCCCAGTCTTATTACAACGTAGTTAAATACGGCGCTAAAAACGACAGCAGTAAACTGGCTACAACAGCGATCAAAAATGCGATAGAAGCGGCATCAAAAGCGGGTGGTGGAACCGTTTATTTTCCTGCGGGAAAATACCTAACTGGCTCGATTCATTTAAAAAGTAACATTACTATATTGATTGATGCCGGTGCCGAATTGCATTTCAGCGATAACTTTGACGATTATTTACCCATGGTGAAAAGCCGTTACGAAGGAGTTGATGTAACCAGTTTTTCGCCTTTGTTTTATGCCTATAAAGCAGAGAATATCTCGATTATTGGTAGGGGAATTATCGATGGACATGGCAAAAAATGGTGGGATTTTGTAGAAGGTTATAAGGAAGGGCAAGCGCGATCGAAATGGCAAACCACATTTGATGGCTTGAACAAGGATATTATTTTGCCAGATGATCCTAAGCAGATGAAACGCGGTTTTCTTCGTCCGCCGTTTATACAACCGATGTTCTGTAAAAATGTGCTGATAGATGGGATAACCATCCGCAATTCGCCTTTTTGGACCATAAATCCCGAGTTCTGTGAAAACGTTAAGGTTCATGCCGTTACCATCAACAATCCCCATTCGCCAAATACAGACGGCATTAATCCTGAATCTTGTAAAAATGTGCACATTTCAGATTGCCACATCAGTGTGGGCGATGACTGTATTACCATCAAATCGGGCAAAGATGCGCCTGGACGAAAAATGGCTGTTCCTGCAGAAAATTATGTGATTACAAATTGTACCATGTTATCAGGTCATGGCGGAGTGGTTATCGGCAGTGAAATGTCGGGCAATGTACGTAAAATAGCCATCTCGAACTGTGTCTTCGACGGAACAGATAGGGGAATCCGCATTAAAACAGCCCGTGGCAGGGGTGGTGTGGTTGAAGAAATTAGGGTGAGTAACATCATCATGAAAAACATTAAAGATCAGGCGATTGTGCTCGATATGCAATACGCCAAAACAAATGTAGAGCCCGTTTCTGATCGTACACCGATTTTTAGGAATATCCATTTCAGCAATATCACCGGTCAGGTTAACCAGGCAGGTTATTTAAATGGCTTAGAAGAAATGCCTATCGATAATATTACCTTCAATGATATTAATATGGACGCCAAAACTGGTTTTTCTATTCAAAATTCCAGTAATATTGAGTTTCATAACGTAACCGTGAACACCGAATTAGGTGCATCGATAAAGGCATTAAAGGTGAATAATTTAATTGTTGATGGTTTAAAAAGTAATAAACCTCATGCCAATGCTGCTGTAATTGATATCACCAATGTATCTGATCTGTTTCTGTACAATGCTTTCCCAACGAAAGAAACGGTTACTTATTTGAAATTAAGCGGGGCCGAGACTAAAAA
>NZ_JBFTRT010000676.1:0-2467 GCF_056399685.1 Pedobacter sp. 01N416 | reverse complement strand
TCCTCATGGTATGCCTCCAGGACAGGCTAAAAAGATTTATGGAAAAGGAAATAACGGTAAGGGCCACGGAAATGGTAAAGGAAAGCACTAATACCTAATTTTATTAACCGATTTAAAAAGAGCTTCGTTCGAAGCTCTTTTTTTTATATATCTGTTACAATAGAAGTTTTGGCACAGCGTTTGAATTGTTGAAGTACACACAAATAAAATGGATTATTATGAAAAAGTTATTTATCATCTCCGCGATTTTTGGTATCGTGGCTTTAACATCTAATCAATCTAACGCTCAGGTAAGTATTAATGTAAATATAGGTGCACAACCAGCTTGGGTACCTGCAGGTTATGAAAACGTTAATTATTACTATCTCCCAGAAGTTCAATCTTATTATTATGTCCCTCAAAGGCAGTTTGTTTATTTAAGTGGAAACAGATGGACAAGATCAAGGTATTTACCAGCGAGGTATAGAGGTTACGATCTGCATCACGGAAGAAAAGTAGTGGTTTATGGAAATAGCCCATATCGTAATTATAATACCCACAGAGTAAGTTATTCACATGATAATAATTATTACCGCTCATCTTACGGTGGTGGAAACCGAGTACGTTATAGCTCGCCAAGAAATAATTATAGATCTTATCGTGTAGATAATAGATATCATGATAGAAACGTAAATTCAAGCTTATTCTCTAGAGGACATAGAGAAAAACATGGAAGACATTAAAATAAAAAAGAGGCTCTAGGGCCTCTTTTTTATTTTACATAGCGTCACCCTGAATTTATTTCAGGGTCTATTTTATTATTTCAATCAATGATGCGGAATAAAACTTTCTGCTTTTTCCAAAACAACTTTTAATCCCGATGGGTTTTTACCACCTGCGGTCGCATAAAACGGTTGTCCACCGCCACCGCCTTGGATTTCTTTACCCAACTCGCGAACAATATTAGAAGCATTTAATCCCTTTTTCACCAGGTGATCAGAAAGCATTACGGTTATTCCAGGTTTGCCATCAATTTCTGTAGTAAAAACCAGAAACAGGTTATCAACCATATCTTTCAAAGAGAAAGCCAGATTTTTAACTGCATCAGCACTCTGCAGATCAATGTGCTTAGCAATCAGGTTAATGCCGTTAATCCCTCTTACATGATGAACGATTTCATGTTTTAAGGTGTTTACCCTTTCTATTGTCGACTTTTCAATTTCTTTTTTCAGTTTTGCATTTTCATCCAACAATGCCTGAACGGACGCCGATAGATCTTTACTTCCATTTAGTAATGCTTTTAAATAACCAAGTTCCTTTCTTTGATCTAAAAAGTATTGTTCAGCTTTATCAGCGGTGATGGCCTCAATGCGACGAACCCCAGCTGCTACAGCACTTTCGGAAACAATTTTGAATGAACCGATCTGTCCTGTTGCCTTTACATGTGTACCACCGCAAAGTTCTTTAGAGAAATGGTCGTCAAAAGTAATCATACGTACAAAATCGCCATATTTTTCGCCAAATAAAGCCGTTACGCCACTTTCAATGGCATCTTGATAAGGAACGTTGCGTTGTTCCTTTAACTTAATGTTCTGGCGGATTTTCTGATTTACAATTACCTCAATCTGTGCTAATTCCTCGTCAGTAACTTTAGCAAAGTGGGAAAAATCGAAACGTAAGTAGTCTGCATTCACCAGAGAGCCTTTCTGGTTAACATGTTTGCCTAAAACTTGTTTTAATGCCGCATGCAGTAAGTGTGTGGCAGAGTGATTATCTTCAGTTAAAACACGTTTATCTTCATCTACAACAGCCCAAAATTTACCTTCTAAATTATCCGGTAAGATATCGGTAAAATGAACAGTTAAGCCATTTTCTTTTTTGGTATCGGTAATGTCTACCCAAAACTGCCGACTGTGGTCTTCTAAACGGCCTGTGTCTCCCACCTGACCACCGCTTTCAGCATAAAAAGGTGTTTGACGTAAAACAATTTGGAACTGTTCTTTACCCTTAGCTTTTACTTTACGATATTTTAAGATCTCGGTTTCGATTTCTAAGTCATCGTAACCTACAAATTCGCTCTGCTCTTCTGTGTTTACCACAATCCAATCGCCAGTATCAATGGCTGTTGCGGCACGACTATCGTCTTTTTGCTTTTTCAAAGCCTGTTCGTATCCAACTAGATCAACGCTCCAACCCTTTTCTCGGGCCATTAATTCCGTTAAATCGATCGGAAAACCAAATGTATCTGATAATTCGAAAGCGAAATTACCCTCTACTACATCATTCGATGCCTGATATTTTTCGAAACGTTGAATTCCCGTTGATAAGGTCCTCAAGAAAGAAACTTCTTCTTCCAGCACTACTTTCTGAACGAAATCCTGTTGCGAAATCAGTTMATCAAATACACCTTTAAATTGCTCAGCCAATAAAGGAACCAATTGATTTAGGAAAGGCTCTTTAAAGTTTAGAAACGTATAAGCATAACGTA
>NZ_JBFTRT010000675.1:0-2469 GCF_056399685.1 Pedobacter sp. 01N416 | reverse complement strand
AGGCGAGGCCATCGCCTTTGCGGAAAGGGTAGGTGCAGAAACCACTTATCTTACACACATCAGTCATAATCTGGGTAAACATGCTGATGTGGAAAAAGACTTGCCAGTTCATATCAGACTGGCGTATGATGGCTTAAAAATAGAAATTTAAACACTTTTTAAAATCTAAAATTAAATTATATTTGCAGCACAAACCCAGGTGGCGAAATTGGTAGACGCACCAGCTTGAGGGGCTGGCGCCCGTACGGGTGTGGGAGTTCGAATCTCCTCTTGGGTACATAGTGTAAAACTTAAAGCCTTAACATGTTTATTGTTGAGGCTTTGTTGTTTTTATGATATCTTTTGATACCAATGAAATCAGTGTAGCCAATTTTTTTGTTTTATTATTGATGAGCTCGTTTTATCTGAGTACCTACGGCCATTTTTAAGTTTATCACTATTCATTTTTCTGGTCGCTATCTGTTTGCTCCTACATTGGCATATTTTGCATCATATTTAGCTAAAATAACAGAGGATTTACTTTTGATTTTTTATCATATTTGCCGAAGCCATGGAAGAAAGAAGCTGGGTTGGATTATTGTAGAAAAGGACAAGTAAACCATTTTAAATATGAAATCATCATGATTTTCAAAATCACACCGTAATGATTAAACCGAGCTTGCGAGTTCTTAAACTTAAAAAGCGAAATAAAACACTAGTGAAAAATCATGACTGCTTCATCGCAAAAGAAACACAATATTTAAACAAATGAAAAAATATCTATTGCTCTTATTAATTGCCATTTCATCAACAGGTTTAATGGCACAAAAAAACACCGATGTTCCTTTCCAATTACAGGGAACGGTTAATCTACCCAGTTACGATTCGGCCAATCGGGCGATTTATTTTACCTTTTATAAAAATGGAAAAGAGGTTTTAGATAGTGCAATAATCAAAAACAATAAATTCAGTTTTAAAGACGTAGCCGATATAGATATTAAAGCTTCTTTACAATTTACTAAGCCAAATACTTCACCAAATGCAGCAGCCGATCCTAATTCGTTGAGTCTGTATCTTTCTAAAGGGTTGGTAAATGTTAGTGCAAAAGGCTATTTGCGTAAATCCATCATAAGTGGATCTGTGGTAAATAATGATTACATGATCTTTAAAAAACCATATTTGAAGTTAGATACATCATTACGTTTGCTTGGTTGGAAAAAARGACGGGTAAAAGCCGAAGATACCGTTCGCGGGAAAAATGTTGATGCGGAGATAGATAGTGTGAAAAACCTGAAACTTGCGCAATTGTCGGAATTTTTATCTAAAAATATAGCCAAACCTTATGCTGCCGAGGCGTTGTTAATGTATGTAAGCACTGATGGTTCTGCTTTCGATGCCAATAAAGCAAAACAATTTTTTGATCGACTGCCAGCCAAACAAAAAAACGCCGCGCTGGGTAAAGAGATCACAACTGCCTTAGCTAAGTTAGCAGAGAAGCAAGTAACTATTAATGTGTTAACAAATGTCGATTTTTATGATGGTTATGCACAAAAGGTAACTCAGCCGGTGGCTAAAGGTATAACACGCATCAGTAATGCCGAGTACTTGCGTCAGCTTAGTGCAGCCGAAATAGATAAAATTGGTAAAACATTAAAAATAAAGGTTAGTATAAAATCAGGCTGCGATAATTATGATAGAATTGGCCACCTAACCTTGGTTGTTATGCCAAAAGGTGAACAATTTAATTTAGAAAAAGGTGAGCAATTTGAACTTTTAAGAATCATGACACCGTTTATGTACCGTACCCGTCAACCAGACCATATTCCTTACGAAGCACAAATAGACCAAATGGTTAGTACGATAAAACAGGGCGGAAAGGATGTTTATTTATTGACCGAGGTATTTGGTACAACTGGTGCCGGCCAGCGTGAGGTAATCGGTTGCGATGGCTCGTTACTAACTTTTAATGTGTCTGTAGATCTAATCAGCGATAAAATGAAGGATTTGCCTGCACAAAAAGGAATTTCATTATTAAGTTATTATAGTTTAGATGGTAAAGATAAAGCTGCTGGTAAAAACAGCAAACAAGTAAGCTTCGAATTAGCGAACGACACTAAAACGACAACTCTTTATGTCATTTCATCAGGACATGGAGCAGCCGAAGGTGGAGAAGAATACAATTGGAGAGAACATGTAGTAGATTTAGACGGTAAAGAATATACCCGATTAGAAATGAGCCAAAATTGTGCACCGTTTGAGATGTATAACACTCAACCTAATGGTATTTATTTCGGTGATATTAGCAAAGAACGTCGTTCATGGTGCCCAGGTGGCCCGGTACCTACACGTATTATTAACCTCGGTCCTTTGGCGAAAGGAAAGCATACTTTAAAAATATCTATCCCCGAGGCCGAATTTGAAAAAACAGATAGTAAGTATTATGTATCGGCCTATTTGATAACGCA
This sequence comes from Pedobacter sp. 01N416, assembly GCF_056399685.1. NCBI lineage: Bacteria > Pseudomonadati > Bacteroidota > Sphingobacteriia > Sphingobacteriales > Sphingobacteriaceae > Pedobacter > Pedobacter sp. 01N416. The sequence continues at coordinate 25 of NZ_JBFTRT010000675.1, read as the reverse complement.
ATAAACTGATCTCAAACTAGAATAT
>NZ_JBFTRT010000674.1:0-2476 GCF_056399685.1 Pedobacter sp. 01N416 | reverse complement strand
GGGTAGAATGACGCCTATAAAGCATTCCAAGATATTGTATTTCCATAAATAATTTTTCAATCTCATGATTACAATCTTATACAGGTAGCCTAGGCGYCAAAGAAACAACACCCAGAATTTCTAACTGTATAAAGGTTAAAATATAACCCGTCCTCAACTACAAGTAATTTGACAATTAGTTATGTTTTTTTGTGATTGTAAAAATAAAAAGGCGGTTGCTGGGTAAATAAGATGTACAAACGTTTTCTGTTCCTGATAAAGCTAATCATGATTTTGGTCTAAAAGAAAGTAAAAATTACACTTTCAAGCAGCAATGCCGCTTTTGATATTCTATTGGGGTTAGAAGTTAGTTTCGCCCCCCTCATCTTATTGTTTTGCAAAGCTTTTGAAAACCACATCAAAAATTCATCATTATTGATCAATATTTATGCAAAATGGAACGCTGAAAATAAAGTTCTTTGTTATTTAAGCATGTACACTACTTAAGTATTTGTGAATAAGCTTTTAAGGCTATAACAAACAATGAGAAAGTTAATAATATTACTGTTTTTTGAATTATTCCAATATGGATTATTCTAACACAAAACTTGCCGGTGCATATTCATTCAGGAAAAACTTCAGTGTCCCTTTGACAACTGGTAGCTGCTTGCCGATTATTTCACCACGCAAAGTTACAGGGCTTGCCTTGGTGTAATTTGAGCCTTTGGGCAATGTAACGGTAACAGTACCGGAATTTCCTGCCTGTTCCCACAACCGTAACAGTGTACCCTTGTTTCCATCAGGATCGTCACCAAAAGCGGTTACAAGTATACCTTTACGTGAAACAGCAATGCCTGTTTGTTGCATCGGCAGTCTTTTGCCCCYTCCGCTTGCGGCAACRGCTATTAAYGGGGTTCTTGCTTCCCATGAGCGTACAGCGAGATTCTCTGCTGTTTTTTCTCCTTGTTTGATGCCCCAGATACGTACCCTTTCGCTCCATGAACCTTCGGTCCAGTAGGGAAAGTTGGTATTCCACATATTGTTGTACAGATTCACAAATACAGAAGGTTGTTTGGGAAAATAATCATAATCATATTTCCAAAGGCCTGGTTCGCCAAAACTGAGCAAAGGTGCATCGATAGCACAGATCCCAGCACCCGATTGATCAGGGGCAACCAGTGAGGCTCCTGTTTGCACGCCGTATATGTAGCGGTTACCGCCTACAATCTGATCTTTTGCTAAATCCATAGCGCCGCCCAARCGGCCMAGGATATACTTTGGCTTATTCACATTGAAAGGAAAGCAAAGCCATCCTCCATCRGGAACAGTATTGGCGATTTTATTRTTGATATTCCATTCCACATCCACATACTCAGATGCCTTGGGAAATGTGAAACTAATGGAAACCGATTCGGCAACAGGATTGGCATTMGCTGCAAGCAAYGTAACCTTATCGGCAACCGGTGATTGCTCTAMYTTCATTTYCCAAYCWRTAGGYGTRGTRGCCAGATAAGGGATGTCTGTAGGCAAATTTGGTTTCAGACCCGCAGCAAAATTGTTCCTTACGTAATTTCTGTCGTGATAATCTTTGGTTTGTGCATAGCTGAAACGTTCGTGCAGGAACTGCCCCAGTGCATAAGYGGAATGTTGATCAACCAGTTCCCTGCCGGTTGCCTTTTCAATCAATGAGGCAATTCCGCCTTTTTTCATGTCAAACTTTACCSTATAAAAYTTTGTATCRAGCGTAGWGCTYCCTGCACCGGATACCGTRTAAGCTGATGAGGTGTTCTTGATGACCTTGTAGCCATTKGCGGGTATRTTCCCTACWGCTATTTTCTTTCCCTTAAAATCAACCACTCCGCCCCGCATCCAGGGCAATGGATTGTACACCACGATGTCCCCAATGTTTGCTTTCACATTGTTGGCCAACAGGTCCATGCGTGAGGTAAAATTGGTTACAATAATGCTATCGGTGGTATTAATGTACTGTGCTTTATCTTTGAAACTAGATTCGAATTTTTCATAAAARCCTTCTTTYCTTGCCTGAAYGAAGTCATCATTRTATTTATAACGTTCWSCTTCYGATARTTGTGTTTTTCCATCTTTTGAAAACGCACCGTARCCTGGTGAAGATGCTCCAAATGTATGTTCTCCAAAAAGCATGCTGTTTTCATAAGCCCTTGCCAGTGAGCTGGCAAGGGATGTGGTTGAAATTCCCCATCCTTTCAATTGCGTATTCAAGATGTCCAATGCCGGTTCAAGCGGACGGATGTTTCTTGCTATTTTTGATTCCTGAGGCATGGCCATTACCCCATGTATCCATGGATCAACCATATCACCGCGAATGGTAGGCACTTGTGGATTTTCGGCCAATAAAACTCTCGCATATTCATCCAGGTCGGTAAAATGCAAGCGGACGTCTTTCATTCCGGCTACCTGTTTTTTTACTTCTTCAATTTCTTTGGGCGAAGGTGGGCCGGTATTATCATGCGTCATA
>NZ_JBFTRT010000673.1:0-2478 GCF_056399685.1 Pedobacter sp. 01N416 | reverse complement strand
AAACATGGCTGAGCACATTTTTAATTTGACGGTTATTCTCCTTAATATATTCGGTAAAGGGATTTTCTGTTAAACGTACATTGGCATCATTGATCAGTTTGAGCGATGTTGAAGCTGTTAATACCTGGTCATGAACGCCTAAATAAACCGATAAGCTGTCATTGAGCTTCACCGTGTACAGGTCTTTAGCATTTTCGCTGATCGCTTTTTTTAATTTTAACTGTTCGTAGAATTTTTTGATGTCATTATCACGTTGTATCTGTACGGTGATTAAGAAGTTCAGGGTTTTATTTGAGTCGGGCAGTACACTAATATAAACTTGCTGATCTTTCAGGTATCTGTTTAGCAGATTATCGTCGATGATACTTGTTTTTAGCTGTTTTAAAAGGTTCATTTTATTCTTTCCTAAAACCTGTTGGATAAGCTGTTGCCCTTCAATGATGTCGTAAAAACCTTTGTCGTTCTGGAAAGAAAACACCAATGCGGCATTATTGGTTGCCGATTGCAGCGCCAGGTCTTTCGCATCATTATCAATTCCCAATTTCGAAAAATAGACGTAGGCCATAAAGGCTACACCTAAAAATAATGCACTTGTTAGAATTACGATTTTTTTCATCTGCTGTGCAACAAATTTAATTTATTACATTGATTAGTGAGAAGTTCTTTGTCAATTTATTAATTTAGCGATTGCTACTAGCAAATAACTATGAATAAACGAATAATCCTTACTGCTTCTTTTTTTGGTGCTGTTGCTGTTTTGCTGGGTGCATTTGGTGCTCATGGCCTAAAGGCCCTAATTGATGGACCATCATTAGAAATTTGGCAAAAAGGTGTTGATTATCAGTTCTATCATACATTTGCACTATTGTACCTTTCTACCTTTGCACGTTACAGAAACAAGCTCATTAATATCGCTTATTTCTGCTTCACGTTTGGAATTATCCTTTTTTCAGGGTCGTTATATTTATTGGCTACCCGAAGCATATCGCATTTAGGATTTACTGAATTTATTGGTCCAATAACACCAATTGGTGGGCTTTTATTTGTATTGGGATGGATAATGCTCTTTTTTGCAGCATTTAAAGATAAATAATGAATACTTTCGAAAATGATATTTTTGCAGAAAGAGAAACACTTTTTGTTGAAGTTATTTTGCCATTATCTTTGGCGAAAAACTATACTTATCGGGTACCTTTCGATTTAAACGATCAGGTTGCCGTCGGAAAACGTGTGGTTGTTCAGTTTGGAAAGCATAAAATTTATACTGCTTTAATTAGCGGCATCAGTACCGTGCCCCCAACGGTTTATGAGGCAAAATATATTATCGATGTAGTAGATACTGAGCCTGTAATTACACCCATTCAGCTTAAATTCTGGACCTGGATGACCAATTATTACATGTGCAATGAAGGTGATGTAATGGCAGCTGCTTTGCCCGCAAGTTTAAAGCTTGCCAGCGAAACGATCTTGATTCTTCGCGAAGATTACAATGAAGATACCGAACTTACCGATAAGGAAGAAATCATTATCAATGCCCTGAAACAGCAACAGAAACTTACTGTTAATGATGTTTCCAAACTCCTTGGACAGAAAACCGTATATCCGATCATCAATCATTTGCTCGATAAAGAATTGATTCTGGTAGCTGAAGAGGTGGTGCAAAAATATAAACCTTTGCTTAAATCGTTCATCATATTAAATGATTTTTATAGCGATGAAGAAAATCTGAAACAGCTTTTTAATGTTTTGGATAGGGCGCCTAAACAATTAGACGCTTTATTGGCTTACCTGAAATTACAAAAATCAAATCTGCCGATCTCTAAAGAACAGCTTTTGGAAGAAAGTAATTGTGGGCCAGCGGCATTAAAAGCTTTAACCGACAAAGATATTTTTGTGGTGATGAAAAGGCCGGTTAGCCGTTTGGCCGCTCACGATGAAGAATTCAGTGTGAATTTCGAACTGAACGAAGGACAACAGAAAGCATTAGGCCAGATTAATCAATATTTTGAAGAGAAGGAGGTGGTTTTGCTGCATGGTGTTACGGCATCTGGAAAAACACAGGTTTATATCAAGCTGATTGAAAAAATCATTCAAAATACAGATGGTCAGGTATTGTTCTTGTTGCCCGAAATTGCTCTAACGACACAGATTGTAGAACGAATTAAGCGTTATTTTGGAAATTCGATCGGGGTGTACCATTCTAAATTCAACAATAGTGAAAGGGTAGAAATCTGGAATAAAGTGCGGACAGGCGCCTACAAGGTAATTCTTGGCGCTCGCTCAGCCGTTTTTCTTCCTTTTCAACACCTTAAATTAATTGTTGTTGATGAGGAACACGAACCATCTTACAAACAATACGACCCTGCACCACGCTACCAGGCAAGAGATGCGGCCATTTATTTAGGTTATCTGCATCAGGCCAAAGTAGTTTTAGGCTCAGCAACACCATCACTTGAGAGTTATTATAATGCCTTACAA
>NZ_JBFTRT010000672.1:0-2480 GCF_056399685.1 Pedobacter sp. 01N416 | reverse complement strand
GGCTGCATCCGCTGTAATATTAAATGTTGCGGGAGCTGATACCAATGTATTGTTTACAGGGGAAGTTACAGACACTGTTGGCAATTGATTTTTTACTAACAAAAGTTGTGGACGAAGCGTTGTGTTGGTAGCTTCCCTCGAATTGAATGTCACGTCGGCTGGTGAGCTCAAAAGTGTTGTAACTATACGAAGTGACACCACTTTATCACCCGAAAGTTCTGCCAATGCGTGACTGCTTATATCCCACTCAGCCCACCCTGAGCTTTTACCATTTATAGTTGCCAACAACGTAGTTGATGCAGGCTTGTTGTTCCAGGTAACACCAGTTTCTGTCCAAGTATCTGTAGGGACATAATACACCTGCCAGGTAGTAGAAGTTACATTGGTACCTGCACCAGCAATGTTTAATCGCAAGGTGGCAATATCAAAACTATCTATACCGTTAAGGTCAAATTTCAAGTAAATCTCCCTGTTATATCCAGTATTTACACCATCGTATTTAGCTACTAATGTGTTCATTGTACCAAAATTGAGATTTGCTGAACTTCCATCACGTACCAATGCGTCTGCCACAGGAGTTAATTGAGTTGTGTTTCCAACTTGTAAAGGCTGGCTTACACTTGTTGCTGCAGAATAATTACTATCACCTGCCTGACTTGCTGTAATGGTGCATATACCAACTCTAACTATATGCATTTTACTACCAATTATGGTTGCAACATTTGGATCAGAAGTAGTGTACGTAATAGGTAGACCTGAATCTGAAGTAGCAGTTAAAGTAATATCTGAACTACCATTGAATACATTTGACAACGGATTAAATGTTATTGTTTGGGGTAGTATAACTGCTCCCAATAGAATCTGCTGAATTGTTTGGGGTTGAACTGAAGAACCGGGTACCCAATTGGTGCCTCCATATTCGTAAGCACCTGCATCTGGAGCTGTTCCTACAAAACCATCTGTTATTCCTGGAATTGCAACACCATAGCCTACTGCCGGCGATGTTGACTGTAATGTAAAATCATAATTAGCTACATTAGTAAATAAAGGCGCAGTTGTAACGAGATTATTGCTGGCGGTAGAAAATACACTCCATGGTTTATCCGAAAGGCTATTACGCACTATTTGATTTTCAATATTAGTTCCAGCAACTCCCCAAGCATCCATACTATTTGTAGATAACCAAGCTGTATTATTATAAATTTCATGATTTACAGCAGGCTTATTTGTACGTATAGCCGTTACCGTTTTCCATATCACATTGTGATGCACAACAAATAGCGTATCGCCATTATCTAAATAAATTCCCTCCCCCAAGTTCTCTGCATGATTATCATGTACCCAATTATAGGCTATTTGAGCGCCGTGGCCGTTTGTACCATAGGTATACGTAATTCCTAAATCTGAAGTAATATATCCAGCGTCGGAAATATTATTATACGTAATATTTGTATTAGGGCTTATGCGATGCACGATTGAAGATCGTCCTGCATTACGTAATGTAGAATGCGTAATGTTGTGACCAGTTCCAATGACATTTACCGGAGCATTATCGTTACCTATCCAATCACAATCTTCCACCAAAGAATTATCAACTGTATTGTTTGTCCCGCCTACACTTATTCCATCACCCCAACTGTGAGCGATGTACGAATTTTTAATAATATTGTTGGTTCCCGAAACAGACACACCTTTGTTTTCCCATAAACTAAAGGTGGTTCTTTGGAAACCATATTTAAAATTTTTATTATACGGGGTTGGGTATAATATATTTACGCCATCAATGGTACAATTTGAAGAATTCTCCATCTTAATACTTGCAAACAGGAAATTTATGCCAACGATATTTATGTTTGATTTAGAGGACAAATCAAAACCATTGATACGTTTTCTGGCCTGTATATTCAATTGAGGCAATTTCGAAGGATCCTGAGGGTAATAGTATAAGGTATCATTTTGCCAATGCCACTCATTTACAGCATCAAGAGCATTGATATGGTTGGTGATAAATCCTTTACCACTACCAATATAATTGGCTGAATACGTAGTAGGCCATGCCGATGAACGGCTTACACAATGTACTGTACTGCCGCTGGACACATCGATTACACCATTGACAGATACCCATTTTTTGGCTACAACCCCTAAAAAAGTAGCGCCTTTCCAATAATTTGAAGAAGAACTTAATCCCGTAATTGTAGCATTTCCACTAGCATCAATACTAACTGGTGCCCAACTCGCAGTGCTTAAATTATTGCCATCTGAATTTGGATAGCGAGCCTCTTGTCCCAGCGCATTATTTACACACAGTTGTGTTACAGCACCAGGCACATACGCTTTATAGATTCCGTTTTTATAAAGTTGCCAATTTTTTACAGAGTCGGTCCCCATTATGACCACCTTGTCATTATTATATTTTGTAAAAGTTATTCCGGAATTTAATGGTGTAACAGTTTCACGGTAAACTCCACGCATGATAT
>NZ_JBFTRT010000671.1:0-2504 GCF_056399685.1 Pedobacter sp. 01N416 | reverse complement strand
GAAGAAGTGAGTATAAGTATTGTCTGCCTCGCAACGTATAATTTCTGATAACGTAACATACCTGATTTCGCTTTGCATCTGTAGGGCAATTTTGCTCACATTTGTTTCTGGCTTTTTTAGTTGTTGCAATAAAAAATCGAGCTGTAGATTTTGTATTGGCGTTGTCAATTTATATTCGGCCTTACTTACCGCATTTATCAATTCTTCAATATCAATGGGTTTTAACAGATAATCTAAGGCTGCAAATTTTACAGCCTGTATACCATACTGATCGTAAGCAGTAACAAAAATAACTTCAAAATTACGTGCTGGGAGTAGTTTTAGTACCTCAAAACCTGTTTCATCGCCCATTTGAATATCCAGAAACACTAAATGGGGTACATGTTTTTCAATAGCAACAACGGCATCACTTACATTTTGCGCTGTAGCCATTATGGTTACCTGCGGACAGTGCTTTTCTAGCAATGCCTGCAGGTTTTCTAAATTTGAAATTTCGTCGTCTATTAAAATTGCCCTCATCATACTATAGCCAATCGGTTAGTGTTAAGCTTATTTCAGTGCCGTTGGTGGTTGATTGTATAGCTAAAGTAAAGCGATTTTCTTTATAAATGCTATTTAAGAGTTTTATTCTACTGTCGCTTAATTGAAGACCCAAACCACTGTTCTTTTTTTCTGTGTTAAACCCATTTCCATTATCGTTAACCGTTAGCAACAAACTATTCGCTTGCTTAGTAAATGCGATCATTATTTTTCCATCTGTGCCTTTTTTCGATATACCGTGCTTCACCGCATTTTCTACAAAAGGTTGTAGCAGCATACTGGGTATTTCTATGTTCTCTAAATCTAAGTTTTCGGTGTAGCTAATTTCGTATTTAAAGCCGAACCGCAATTGCTCCATTTGGAGGTAATCGTCTAGTAGTGTTTTTTCCTGTGATAAACTAATCAGTTCTTTATCATCTAGCACATTACGGGTTAATCGGGCAAATTTAGAAAGGTATTTATTGGCATTGTCTATTTCGTTTTTGTTCATTAAATTTTGAATGCCAGATAGCGCATTAAACAGAAAATGAGGGTTTAATTGAGAGCGGACAGACTCCAACTTAAGCTGAGCAAATTCTTTTTCTTTTAATTGCTGTGCAAGTTTTTTCTTGTTCCTTTTTTTAACAAAATAAAGCACTACTAAAAAAAAAAGTCCCTACACCTAATGTTGATACCCCTCCTAAAATTATGAGGTCTTTTTTAGTAAAACTCTCTTCCGCTAATGTAACGGATATAGTCTGTCTAATTATATATTTTTCTGGCCCCTCTGCTGCCCCCCATCGAATAGAAGGCCGAATGATAATCTCATATTCACCAGATTTTGGGAAAACATATTCTTCAATATCTATATAAGGAAAATCTTCTTCTGAATCAAACAAGTCGTATTTCCATGCTGTTGAATTGTAAATAATCTCATTTGTTCGCTTATCTTTTATAACGATAGCATAAATGTTATCGATAACTGATTTATCTTTTGTAACTCTCAATCCAAAATCATGTTTAGAGAAATTAACTTTTGTAATTTCATTTGAGTTATTCTTGATTGGGATTTTATCGCCGGAATATAAACGATGAGAAAAAGATAAAATTTTCGGTCTTGGGATTTCCTTTGAATAATATATATTTTTATAAATATCCGAAGGATTTTCAATGTTGTAAATCAATGTTGTTATGCTTTTACCTTTTATGGGGAAAACGCCTAACGTTACTATACTTCCACTAAATTGGCCATTTGTATAATCTATGATATCACCAAACTGCTTATTAACTACAATGGGCTTTTCATCTTGCAAGATTGTATAGCGATATTTTTGTGCGTTTTTTTTCTCTTTAATTCTTAACTCAATGCTGAGTTTATTTACACCAGGTATATAATTAAATGAAGTATTAAACTCCCCATGTACCTTGTTGTTAAAATAAATTTCTTTAGCGCCGCTATTAACGTTCATCCATTGATTGTTGCCGCTTTCATAAATATGATCGAAATCAATACCCGTTTGCGCATGTACTGTGTTTAGCGCCAAAATAAAATTGAGGAATAGAAAAATAATTTTTTTCATAATGTTAAGTTTTAATTTTCATCAAACTTGTCGCAATAATAGCAAAACTAAAAGCATAAAACAGGAAAGGCAGTATATAAAATAGTAGAGGTGTTGTTTTGTGCAGTATTTGAATTTGGAGAAAGAGGGTAGGTAAGGGAAGAAGTAGTTTTTCGTCAATTTGACAAAGAACTTGTCATCCTGAGCCTGTCGAAGGATTCTTTCAAACAATTTGAGAAGTTTCGATAAGCTGTCATTCCGAGATTCCTAAAATCGGCGTCATCTCCTTTGGTTTATCAAACTGATTTTTCTTCTTGCAATAGTATTACAAGAAGAAAGCTTGGTAAGCGTTTAAATAAAAGGCAGGGTGAATTTCCGTCATCTCTAGTTTACAGAACTTATGGTCGTATTAGTCCCTGCCTTTTA
>NZ_JBFTRT010000670.1:0-3289 GCF_056399685.1 Pedobacter sp. 01N416 | reverse complement strand
AAGTAATTGAATCTTTTCCACCCGAAAATAATAAGGCTGGTTTTTCAAACTGACCTGCCACTTCACGTAAAATGTGAATGGCCTCGGCCTCTAGTTCATCTAAATAATCAAAATTATATGTACTCATTATCAAATGTTGAATGATTGAATGTTGAATGATTGAATGATAAATCGCTCAATTATTCAACTTATATATTTGTTGTTGTTATTGTTGTTAAAAATGTTTGGAAGGTTTGAATGTTGGGATATTCCAACGCTTCATTGAATAAGGATATAAACCTTCTACCTTTCAGCCTTATACCTTAAGTAGCATGTAAACCGCATTCTTTTTTACTTTGGTCTTCCCACCACCATCTTCCAGCCCTAAAATCTTCACCCGGCTGTACTGCTCTGGTACATGGGGCGCAACCGATGCTTGGGAAACCTTTATCATGCAGGGTATTGTAAACAATGTTGTTTTCTTTAATGTATGCTTTCACATCATCTAAAGTCCAATCGAAAATAGGGTGGAATTTAACCAATTGATTCCCTTCGTCCCATTCTAAATCGTGCATATCCTCGCGGTTGGCACTTTGGTCGGCCCTGATCCCTGTTACCCATATCTCATTACCTTTTAATGCTCTTTTTAAAGGTTCGATTTTACGGATGTAACAGCACTCTTTTCTATTTTCTACCGATTCGTAAAAGCTGCTCGGGCCTTTTGTGTTTACCATATCCTGTAACAGCTCATTTTGTGGATAATAGGCATGAATGGGTTTGTTATAAATTTCCAGGGTTCGGTTCCAAACGTAATAAGTTTCTGGGAACAAACGTCCGGTTTCTAAAGTAAAAACCTTAATTGGAATATTATTTGAAAAAATTAAATGCGTAATCGCCTGATCTTCCCAACCAAAACTGGTCGAAAATATAATACGGTCGGCATATTTATCTGCTAAAAATTTCAGTTTATCAATTGTATTTAAACCTGCCAGTGCTGCTTTTATCTCCTCTAGGTTCTCCATCACTATATTAATTTTAAAATAAACATAATTACACTGCGCAAACTCACAATCATCACAATAATCCCTACGGCAACCATAATGGTTTTTGCAGAAATTTTGTTCGATACTTTTGCGGCTATTGGTGATGCGATTGCACTACCAATAATCAAGCCCACAACAGCTTCCCAGTGTTTGCCACCTAACATGGTGAAAAATGTAAGCGAACTTAAAGTGGCGATAAAAAAGCGGCTGATTTTTACCGTACCCAAAGAGAACAATGGATGCCTGCCACCTGCAATTAAGCTTGATAATACGATTGAACCCCAGCCACCGCCAAAGGCAGCATCGATAAAACCACCAACAAAGCCCAATAAACCAATTTTTTTAATTTTTTGATCGGCTTTTTTTCTCTTCACATTGAAAGCTTTCATTAAAATGATTCCGCCTAAAAACAAGGTGTAAACCGCTACAATAGGCTTAACATAAGCACTATAATGTTCTAATGAAGAAAGGATATAGGCACCTAAAACTGCTCCGATTATGGCAGGAAGGATTAAAATTTTGAATAATTTCCAGTTTACGTTACCCATACGGTAATGCATCCAGCCTGCAATTCCATTGCTCATTACCTCAGAAATGTGGATGGCCATACTTGCCGATGCAGGAGGTAAACCCATCGCTAATGAGAACGACGCAGTAGTAACACCATACGACATGCCAATTGCACCATCAATTAATGCGAATAAAAACCCAGMACCTAAAAACCAATAGAATAAAGGATCAATATTGATCAGGAAACGCTGAAATTCTGGTTCGGTATTCCACAAAGAAAACCCGATAGCACCAATTAGTAAAACTGAGGCCGCCCAGATTAACCATTTAATATTTTGTTCGGCAAAACTTTTTTTAGGGTTAATTAAACTTTGGGTAACCTTATTCAGTTTTTTAACTTTTGCCGAAAAATCACCATTTAAAGTTTGACGTAAAGCACTCATATTCTGTAGCGTTTCATCAAGCTCGGCAGGCAAACCTTCATTTAAAATCTGTTTTAAACGTTTGGCAATAGTTGGCGATTTGCCGTTTGTAGAAATGGCAATCTTTAAATCGCCCTTTTGAACAATTGATCCCAGATAGAAATCGCAAAGTTCAGGCTTATCTGCCACGTTGATCAAGAGGCCACGCTCATGCGTCACCTTTCTAATCTCTTCATTTAAAATATTGTTATTGGTTGCCGCGAAAACGATGTCAATGTCATTCAGATCATCTACATCGAAACTTTTCTGTTTAACTTTTATCAGCGGATAATTTGCGATAAGCGCATAAACTTCTGGTGATACTAGCTCTGCAACAATCGTGATGGTAGCACTATGGCTATTATTTACGATCGCAGTTAATTTCTCGAGCCCAATATTTCCTGCACCAATTAAAGGCAATACTTGCATATTGTTTAATTAATTTCTTAAATGATGGATGTAATGATACAACTTCTCCAAAAATTAATAAAGCAGGTGCCTTAATATTTTCTTGTTGCACTAAACCTTCTATGGTTTCAACCACGCCAACAACCAATCTTTCATCTTCTGCTGATCCGTTCTGAACCACTGCGGTTGGTAAATGATGTTTTCCTGCAGCTTTAAAAATCTCTACAATTTTAGGTAATTTTTTAAGTCCCATAAGTACCACAACAGTAGCATTAGAATGTGCTGCCTGGTAAATATCAGCCGAAACTTCTCCTGAAGTGGTTGTTCCGGTAATTACCCAAAAACTTTCGCTCATGCCGCGGTGCGTAACCGGAATCTGTTGCAAACCTGGTACACCGATCGAACTCGAAATACCTGGGATTACACTTACCGGAATGCTATAAGACGCTGCATAATCCAACTCCTCGTAACCTCTGCCAAAAACAAATGGATCGCCACCTTTTAAACGCACTACGTGACCGTAGTTTAAGGCATAATCGATCATTAATTTATTGATGGTATCCTGAGGATAAGAATGCTCACCAGAACGCTTTCCTACATAAACTTTAATGGCTTCTGCCGGAGCGTGCTCCAATAAAGCTTCGTTGGTTAAAGCGTCGTACAAAACCACATCGGCAGTTTGCAATGCTTTAACCCCTTTTAGTGTCAATAAATCAGGATCTCCAGGACCAGCGCCTAAAAGGGTTATTCTTGATTCCACGTTTAATCTCTGCTCTCCCATATTATGCGTTTACTAAGCCCCTTTTAGCCTTAATCTGATTTAAAAATTGTTTTGCTTCTTCAAAATATTTCTGTGCAAACTCAGCTGTTGGTTCGTTTTTGTTAATC
>NZ_JBFTRT010000669.1:0-3047 GCF_056399685.1 Pedobacter sp. 01N416 | reverse complement strand
GCTTAAATGAGACTGGATAACCAGCATTTTACATCTTTAATCATTCAGGGTTTTAAAAACATTAAAAATTTAATAATTTTACTTAGAAGCTTAACTGTTCCACTATGAAAAACAACAAACTATCCGAACTTAGCCTAACCGAATTAAACAAACAGAAAAAACAATTGAGCGGCCTGTTAATTGGAAGTGCTATTGTGATGTTGTTTCTGTTTAGTGYACTTTTATATCTGATTGTTAAAAAACAAAACTTTGTGCTACTTGCCGTTATTCCAGGCTGTATGCTCGCTTGGTTACCCGTTGCAATTAAATTAAGTCAATTAAATACTGAAATAAAATTACGGGGTTCAGAAACAAACTCAGGCCTGTAAAAACTAAAATGGAAACAACAAATTTAAAAGATGGCGACTACTGCGTTGTGGTTAAAGGAACGCATATCGGTAAGTCTGGCAAGGTAAGCGATATAAACACGAGTAAAACAGGCCACATTACCATTACTGTAGAACAAGACAATGCCGTGAGGTTTAAAACCCTTGGCCGGAATGTGGTACTGAAGGCACATACAAAATAAAATACCTGATGAGTGGTAGCTCAATCTTAAATACCATCTCCTACCAACTTACGTCTGCCATTCGGCCTGATACCCAAGAGGAAGGCAGCAAAAAACCATCACATCAATAGCTAAAATAGCCAAAATCAGTAACATGTTGATTACGCTGAACAGGGTTAACGCGCTGCTCCGTACTTTTATGCCACACACAAATAAATTCATGAGGGCTTTTACTAAATCGATTTTGCTACTCCTGCTCTTTGCAGGTATTTTCACAAACAGTAACGCACAAAATTATACCGTGAAGGGTATAGTGTTAGATACTGCAGGCTTACCACTACCCGGTGCGGTAGTCAGGATTAAATTCGGCGCCGACAGTATAGGCACCTCTGCCAATAATGATGGTACATTTGCATTGGATAAAATTAAATCTAAACAGTTTACCTTATCAGCAGCTTTTATAGGCTTCGATACATTTATTAAACAGTATCAGATCGAAAAGGGTAGTATTTTAAACATCACCGATATCAAACTTAAACCATCATCGAACACATTAGAGGGCGTAGTGATCTCGGGTGTTCCTCCTGTTAAAGTAACCGAAGATACCGTGAGTTTTAGCGCCAAAGCCTTTCCTGTTAGAGATGGCGATGCTGTTGACGAAGTACTGAAAAAACTACCCGGTATTAAGGTGGATAAGGATGGGAATGTAACCAGTCAGGGTTCGCCTGTAACCAAAATACGTGTTAACGGTAAAGATTTCTTCGGAACAGATGTAGCCACAGCCATTAAAAATCTTCCTGCCGATATTATCAAAAACCTTCAGTTCATCGATGATTATGGCGATCAGGCCAAACTTACAGGCATTAAAACGGGCGAGCCGGAAAAGGTGCTGAACCTGACCATTGAAGAAGATAAAAAGAAAGGTTATTTTGCCAGGGCCTCTGCAGGTTTGGGCAACGCCGATCGCTATAATACCAATATACGGGGAAATAGCATGAAGGGTGAACAGCAGATTTCATTCGATGGCACTTCGGCAAATGCCAATATGCGTGGTGGTGGCGGCGATGGCATTACAACCAGAAATGTTGCCGGACTTAACTATAAAAATGAGTTTAACACCAAACTCTCGGCAGATGCCGGATATAATTTCAACAACAATAAAAACAACACCATTAGTTCTACCTATACACAAAGTGTTTTACAAGATGCGGGGCAAAATCCGTTGAGCAGACTTGAAGATGCCCGAAACAACAGTAAGAGCGATAACTATAGCCATTGGTTTGGCGGTAATTTGGAGTATAAAATAGATACGATGAATTACCTTAAAATTTCTCCAAACTTTTCTTACAATACCAATAGCGGCAATAATACGGGTAGCTCGCTTATTACCCAGGATACCTTGTTTACGCGAAGAGAAAGCAATAATTTCAGTAATTCGAATAACCTGAATGCGCGTACCAATATATTTTACAACCATAAATTTTCGAAGAAAGGCCGGAACCTGACTTCCTGGGGTAACATCAATTACACCAATGGCGAAAATTTTGGGAATGTGTACAACAAATACATCAACATTCATACTAACGCAGCCGATTCGGTGCTACAAAACCAGCTGAACAACCAGAATAGCCGGAATTTAGGCCTTAATGTAGGTGCATCATATATGGAGCCTCTTTGGAAAAAAACCTTTTTAGAAGTAAACTACAGCTGGAACCGATCATCAACAAATAATTCGAGAGATGCTTATGATGTGGCTAATGGTAACTTTTAACCTCATCCCCTCTGGTCGGTTCTCGTATAAATTTTCTAACCAGCAATCGCTGGATGTAAATTATTGGGGCAGAAATAACCAACCTGGATTCTTACAATTACAACCTATATCCGACAATTCTAACTTACAGAACGTGGTTACGGGTAACCCTAATCTAAAGCCCGAGTTTATCCAGAGTATCAATGCCCATTACAAACAAGCCGATTGGAGCGCCGGAAAAGTGATCATGGCCAATTTTAAGTACGAACGCACCAACGATAGGATTGTAACCACTAAAGAGCGTGTACCAGGCACTGTTAATCAGCTTACCAGTTACATTAACACAGATGGATATTACACCCTACAGGGCGATTACGACATCAGTAAACCGCTCTCGCCAGAGCGAAAGTTTACCATTGGTTATTCTGGTTCTGGGCAACTGAACAACAACATTACTTTTACCGATAACAGCAGAATAGAAGCACGCAATATGGCCTGGCGCCAGGAACTCGAATTTAGGGTAGACCTGAAAGATATTGTTAATTTTGAGGTAGAAACCTCTTATTCGCAAAACCTGACTAAATATTCGAATGATACGTTTACCGACCGCCAGTCTAACCGTTTTGAGTGTGGCATAGAAGGTCGTAATTATTTCTTTAAAGACCTTACCCTGGGCTACGATTTTACCAAACAGATTAACTCTGGTTTTGATAACGGTGCGGTGCGTAATCCAACTTTGCTTCGTTTATC
>NZ_JBFTRT010000668.1:0-2512 GCF_056399685.1 Pedobacter sp. 01N416 | reverse complement strand
CGCCTGCACTAAACATTTTTGAGTTCAGGGCAAAATGCAGAAGATTAAAATCACAATACGATATTCAATTGGTAATTGTCGATTACTTGCAGTTAATGCATGGTAAAGGCGAAGGAAAAGGTGGTGGTAACCGTGAGCAGGAAATTGGTAGTATATCGAGAGCGCTAAAATCGGTTGCAAAAGAACTTGATGTTCCGGTGCTCGCACTATCGCAGTTAAGTCGTGCGGTAGAGAGTAGACCAGGTTTACAGGGAAAACGGCCAATGTTATCCGATTTACGTGAGTCGGGCTCAATTGAGCAGGATGCGGATATGGTATTATTCTTGTACCGCCCTGAATATTACGGCATTACCGAGGATGAGCAAGGAAGATCGCAAGCGGGTATTGGTGAGGTTATCATTGCAAAACACCGTAACGGTGAAACTGGAATTGTACCACTTAAATTCGTGGGTAAATTTGTGAAGTTTACGGATTTGGAAGAAGACTTTAATGCGCCGCCAAGTTCATTTGCGGCTGATCCTTCAGCTGGTATGTACCCATCACAGGATTTTGAAAAACAGAGCAACGTGATTATCCGTCCTTCAAAAATGGACGACTATAATGATGATGATCCACCGTTTTAGGAATTGGCAATGACTATCAGTTAATCTTAGTAAAAATTATTCTACTTTATAGTAGAAGATTTTAGCTTTTTTGAAGTGCTTTACGCGTTAATCTTTTTTACCTTCTACTTCTGCTAACATTGACAGACCAAATAGAAAAATCGTCATTGCGAGGAGGCTTTTTCAGCCCTCGAAGCAATCTTTATGGCAAGGATCACTAGCGTGAAAGATTGCTTTGTCGTTCCTTGTCGCAATGACGATTCCTCACATCCTATCAAAAAAACTACTGTCATTTATAATTTATGCAATAAATTATCCCTAAGCATGACAAAAAAGGATTTCAGATGCAATAAAGTGTAAAAACTATAGGCACTGGCACGGAAAACCGACCTAGTAGCAGAGAACCACCCAATCTAAACCCGATAAAACGAATGCTCCCGATTTAAGCACTGTATATTTTATTTTTTATTGTGTGCTTGCTTGTTTCACAGGTTTCGTCGGAGCAGCAGTGATAGCGGGACTGCATTAGCCCAAAGTTTACTGCCTTTGCTTTCCAAATTTTAACAATTTTTCTATAAACTCGATATTGATATTTATCTTATACTAAAATAAATATCCAATTAATATACCTGCCAATACAATAACAGGTGGACTAACTTTAGTAAAATTTAACAACAAAAATGTAGCGACCATAATCCCTAAAAATATCCAGTTAAAGCCCATTGGTATTAAGAGTAGCACAAAAGCAGCAATAATAAATCCAACGCTAACAGCATTGATTCCTGAAAGGCTATGACGGATCCGTGAGATCTTTTTCAGATCGTCCCAAAACGGTACAATAAATAAAACGAGGATTAGTCCGGGTAAGTTGATGCCGATAACCCCAATCAATCCTCCTAAAATTTGGCCCCATAATCCGTAACCAAAATTCTTCATGCTTAATGCGCCTAAGTAGCTCGTAAAAGAAAATGTTGGACCAGGTAAGGCCTGCTGTAATGCAAAACCTGATAAAAATCCAGATGAAGGCAAATAATGTTTCATCTCTACAAACTCGGTAAACATCAAAGGAACAAGCACTTGTCCGCCCCCAAAAACCAATATTCCGTTACGATAAAAGTTTTCGAGCAAACGAATCGGTAAACTAAAGGGCGATGTTCTGTTTATAATTGCACCTACCAAGGCAAATAAAAGTAAAGCACCTAGAAAGTAGACCAGTTTTTTAGGATTGATATTTGAAAAAAGTTTAACCCTTAACTCTGCTTCCTCTTTTGGGGTTTCGATGGCTGAAGAGATCATTCCGCCTATCAATATCGATAATGGAAACACATAAGCATTTCTTAAAACTAATGTGGCAATAACCGAAGCAATGGCAAGGAATATAGAAACCTGAGAGGATAAAACCTTTTTACCAAGTTTCCATGCACCATAAGCTACAATACCCAGTGCAATTGGCTGGATATATTCTAAAATATCGTTAAATTTTTGTTTTTGATCCAGTAAAGCATAACTGATTGCAGCAAAGGTCATTATGGTTGCTGTAGGTAAAATCCAGATCAGGAAAGTAATAATGGCCAGTTTAAGTTTTCCAACTTTCCAGGCTATCCCAACCAGGGTTTGGGTGGATGCTGGCCCGGGGAGTACCTGTGCCAGTGCATTTAACTCTAAAAGTTCTTCCTCAGAGATAAACTTAGTGCTCTGAACAAAGTATTTAAGCAACAAAGCAAGGTGTGCTTGTGCGCCTCCAAAAGAAGTAAATGTAAAAAAGATTACGTTTCTAATAAATAACCACTGTTTTTTTGCAGCTATGGGTTTTGTTTGCATTAGCTCAAACTGAAAATTGATACCTTTTAACTGAACTAATCGTCTTCATAATCTAATCCGGCAGCGGTATTGTACGCGCCCTGTAATTC
>NZ_JBFTRT010000667.1:0-2525 GCF_056399685.1 Pedobacter sp. 01N416 | reverse complement strand
CAACCAAACCTGGTTTAACACACTGATTAGCTTGTTACGCTAATTATCATGACGATTTTATAATCTACACGCCTAAATAACTAATGTTTAATCAAATACTTCAAAATAAAGATTGATACTTTGATTGAAAAATGTATTTTTGCAATCTTAAATTTTTTAAACAAACATGTCTACAACAGATAACCAGACAATTCAACCAACTAAAAAAGGTTCATTTTTACAAGAGAATAATAAGAGCTTACTGTTTATTGCAGGTGCTGTAGTTTTATTAGTTTTAATATATCTTTGGTATCAAGGCGTGTATTTAAAAGGTCGTGCTGAAGAAGCCGCTAGCAAAATGTACAAAGCAGAACAATTTGTTGGCGTAGATTCATTATCAAACAGAGCTGTTAAAGGCGAAGGTGGTTACCCGGGCTTAGAGCAGATTGCTAAAGAATATGATAACACAAAATCGGCAAACTTAGCTAACCTTTACTTGGGTGGTATTTACTTGCGTAAAGGCGAATACAAACAAGCTATAGAGGCATTAAGCAAATATAGCGCTACCGGTAGCCCAGTTGCAGACCCATTGGCTTTAGGCTTATTAGGTGATGCTTACAGCGAATTGAAAGACTTTAAACAAGCGGCTACTTACTATAAAAAAGCAGCAGATAAAGCAAGTAAATTTACTTCACCAATGTTTTTAAAGAAATTAGGACTGGTTAACGAAAGCCAAAATGATTTTAAAGGTGCTGTTGAAGCTTATACTAAAGTAAAAACACAATACCCTGAGAGTGCAGAAGCGCAATTAATTGATGCTTACATTGCAAGAGCTCAAGAAAAAGTTAAATAATCATTAACTAAAACATATTTATGAAAAGATCATCGAAAGATGGTCTTTTTTTTTGTTTAAAAACTTTTCTTAATTGCGATAGCTGGCCCTTCGACTATGCTACCCATTAGCATTATCTCTCATAGAAAAAGTCGTCTTTCGACTGAAGCATCGCGGAATGGAGAGATCTATGAACTAGAAGAATAGATTTAGCTTCGCTGAGCCTTCGGGTTCTCGGCTGCGTTGCACTCCGCTCGAAATGACGACACTCCGAGACACCATTCTCACCAAACAATAGGCATCCTCCCCCACTAATCATTATTTTTTTTCTGGAAATCAAGTGCAGGTGCTTTTGGTTAGTGTAGTCCCGCTCTCCGTTCCTCCCGACGTAAAGTCGGGACCACTTCGATCGGGTTTAGGTGGCGCAGCCAGCAATACTATTTGGGGTTGCATGATGCAGAAAAAGGAAATTGCCTTTATTGAACTGTTTCATACCATGGAAATAAAATCTATACAAAACTGTGTTATTCTACCCTCAATAGCAGTACAAATGTTGCCTTTTAGACCTGATTGAAATGCAAAGCCCACAGCACAGCGAGGACTTGTAATGAAAAGCAGGACGAACATTAAAAAGAACTACTGTAATTGTTCTTCAAATGATCTTTTTGGACTATATTACCTTGAATTTAAATTATAAAAGATCCTTCGCTGCGCTCAGGATGACAACATTTTAGCAAAAACAGGACTATCAGTAAGATTTCTCCGCTACGGTCGAAATGACGGCGTACATGAAGAATGAACGAAATGCTAGTAAACCAATGGCCAATTAACGAATGACTAATGAACCTCTTACTTATTAAAAGCCGTCATGGTGTGGGCGGGCCCAACGGTTACATAGCTTTTAATCAGCTCTACGCTTTTATCAATCAATGCAGGGAGCTCTAATTGCTCATTCTTATCAAACAAACCCAAAACAAAATCAACCTGTCTACCTTTCGGATAATCGCTACCGATACCGAAGCGCAAGCGTGCATAATTTTGTCCGCCACAAACCTCTTCGATGCTTTTTAAACCATTGTGACCAGCGCTAGAGCCCTGTAGCTTTAGCCTCAGCTTACCGAGAGGCAATGCAAGGTCGTCAACAATCACCAAAACATTTTCTGGTGCTATTTTTAACTCCTTCATCCAATAGTTTACGGCTTTACCACTTAAGTTCATAAAAGTAGTTGGTTTAATTACATGGAGTTTACGTCCTTTAAAGCTTACTTCCGAATAATAAGCCAAGCGGATATTCTCGAAACTTCCGTCTAAATTTTTAACCAGTTCATCGGCGATATCAAAACCAATGTTATGTCTGGTATGTGCATAATCTGGTCCGATATTCCCTAAGCCAACTATAAGATATTTCATGGGGGCAAAGGTAGAAGCTTAAAGCGAAAAGACCAAAGACTAAAGCGAAAAGTCGGAAGTCCATGCCGCGAATTTATTCATTTATTTTCAAACAGCTTCTTAATGGATAGCGGAGCTGTTAGCGTTGGGCGATTAGCGGATTAACCTTAATATAAATAAAAAAAGCGTTCCGAATTAATTCGGAACGCTTCATCTTGAAATCAAGAAATCCTAAGAATCCTGATTATTTTTTACCTTTAGCAGCTTCAGTTTCTGCTTGTTTTAATGCTCTAGACATTGCAACAGAAACGATAGTATCTTCAGG
>NZ_JBFTRT010000666.1:0-2542 GCF_056399685.1 Pedobacter sp. 01N416 | reverse complement strand
GTACGTACCACTTTCATTATAGATGGCGATGGAAAAATTACCCATATCATCAAGAAAGTTGACACAAAAAACTCAACGCAACAAGTACTCGATTTAATTAATAACTAATTATGATATAGCGGGTAAAATATTACCTTTGCTATGTAACAACAACCTCTTATTTTAATGAAACATACAATTAAAGAGCTAGAAGATATTGCCTCTCAAATTAGAAGAGATATCGTAAGAATGGTTCACGGATGTCAATCAGGTCACCCAGGCGCTTCGCTTGGTTGTACAGATTTTTTCACAGCTTTATATTTTGAAGTATTGAACCACAAAACAGACTTCACAATGGAAGGTGCTGGCGAAGATTTGTTCTTCCTTTCGAACGGACACATTTCTCCGGTATGGTACAGTACACTAGCTCATGCTGGTTATTTCGATAAAAGTGAACTGGCAACTTTCCGTAAACTGGATTCTAGATTACAAGGCCACCCCACTACCCATGAGCATTTACCAGGTATCCGTATTGCTTCAGGATCTTTAGGTCAGGGCTTATCAGTTGCTATTGGAGCAGCTTTAGCCAAAAAATTAAACGGTGATAAATCTCTCATCTTCGCCTTATTGGGTGATGGAGAATTACAGGAAGGACAAAACTGGGAAGCAGCAATGTTCGCCCCTTTTAATAAAGTAGATCATTTAATTGCATCTGTTGATTATAACGGACAGCAAATTGATGGTCCTACAAGTAAAGTTCTTGCCTTAGATGATTTACAAGCTAAATTCGAAGCTTTTGGCTGGCATGTAATCAATACCGATGGTAACGATATGCAAGCAATCGTTGAAGGCTTACATTATGCTAAAACACTAACCGGAAAAGGTAAACCAATTCTAAATTTAATGAGTACTCAAATGGGTGCTGGTGTAGATTATATGATGGGCACACATAAATGGCACGGTACAGCACCTAATGATGAGCAGTTGGCRGCAGCGTTAGCGCAATTACCAGAAACTTTAGGGGACTATTAAACTAGATTTGAGACAATAGATATGAGATTTGAGACGAATTGTCGCCTGATCTCACGTCTAAAACCTCACATCTCATAGCTAAAAAACAATGAAAAAATATACATATACAGAAAAAAAAGATACACGTTCGGGTTTTGGAGCTGGTTTACATGAGGCTGGAAAGAAAAACGAAAATGTGGTTGCCTTATGTGCCGATTTAGTTGGATCACTTAAAATGGATGCTTTTATTAAAGATTTTCCTGAGCGTTTTACACAGGTTGGTATTGCAGAAGCAAACATGATCGGTATTGCAGCAGGCATGACTATTGGTGGTAAAATTCCTTTTACAGGTACTTTTGCCAACTTTTCTACAGGCCGCGTTTACGACCAGATCCGCCAATCAGTAGCTTACTCGAACAAAAACGTTAAAATCTGTGCATCTCACGCAGGTTTAACCTTAGGCGAAGATGGTGCAACACACCAAATTTTAGAAGATATAGGTTTAATGAAAATGTTGCCAGGAATGGTAGTTATCAATCCTTGCGATTACAACCAGACTAAAGCAGCAACTATGGCCATTGCAGAATACGAAGGCCCGGTTTATTTACGTTTTGGCCGTCCGGTAATCCCTGTGTTTACAGATCCAGATCAAAAATTTGAGATCGGTAAAGCATGGATGGTTAACGAAGGAACAGATGTTACCATTATTGCTACAGGCCATATGGTTTGGAAAGCAATCGAAGCTGGTGAAAAATTAGCTGAATTGGGTATCGATGCTGAAATTATCAATATCCACACCATTAAACCTTTAGATGACGAAGCCATCTTAAAGTCAGTTAAAAAAACTGGTTGTGTGGTTACCTGCGAAGAGCATAATAAATTTGGTGGCTTAGGTGAAAGTGTAGCACGTTTGTTAACTACCGAATTGCCAACACCACAAGAGTTTGTAGCCACTAATGATACTTTTGGCGAAAGCGGAACACCAGATCAATTAATGTCTAAATATGGCTTAGATGCTGTAAACATTGTTGAAGCTGTTCAAAAAGTAATTGGCAGAAAAAAATAAAATTTAAAATTTAACCACAAAGACACCAAGAACACTAAGCATAACCAAACCTTTGTGTACTTAGTGTCTTTGTGGTTTTATAATTATCATAAATGAAACAAGTTGAAGATTCAGAAATTCTTGCAATGTTCGCTGTTGAGCGTACGCGTAATGAAGCCTTTAACCTGTTGCTGAAAAAATATCAGCAAAAAATATACTGGCACATCCGCAGGCTGGTTTTAAACCACGATGATTGTGACGATCTTTTACAAGAAGTATTTGTTAAAGTCTGGAAAAACCTTGATAAATTTAGGAGCGATTCTCAGCTTTATACCTGGATTTACCGTATTGCCACCAACGAATCCATCACTTTCTTAAACAAGCAAAAACAGCGGAACAATACACCTTTAGATGAAGTATCATCCGAGCTTGCCGATAACTTAGTTGCCTCATCTTATTTTAACGGCGATAAACTTGAGCTTAAACTGCAAAAAGCAATCCTTACCC
>NZ_JBFTRT010000665.1:0-2543 GCF_056399685.1 Pedobacter sp. 01N416 | reverse complement strand
ACTTAATACCGACTGGACAATACAAGCCTCTACGTTAGAAGAATTTGTAGAAAAAGGAATCATTAGCAAGGAAAAAAAAGAGCCCTTCTTAAAAGTGTATAAAAAACCAGAAGATTTTATGTGCGTATTCGTAATTGTTCCTGAAGGTGCCAACTTTATTTACTATCCGTACAAAAAAAGGTAGAGGATAGAAAGGCTGAAGGTTAAAGATTCCCCCTACAGCCTTTAATGACCTGAATCGGTGTAATCATTCTGTCAGTTAAATCTTTTATAAAAGAAAAACGCCGCATTGTATCCACAAAGCAGCGCGTTATTATTAACTAAACTAAACTTTTAATTTACGTGGTGTACATCTCCACTTTTTGAGCTTGATGTTTTTTTGAGTGAAGCATTTCCCTTATAACTTACATCGCCACCACCACTTGCACTGGCCTCTAAGCCTTTATTTACATAAAGATTTACATCAGAACCACCAGAAGCCTGCACCTTTGCATAATCTGTAATTAATTCATAAGCATCGATATCACTACCTCCACTAGATTGAATGGTCATATTTTCTGCTTTGCCTTTTAAATCGAGATCACTGCCACCGCTTGATTGAATAGATAGATCGTTGCAAACAACCGTTAATTTTAAATCCGATCCTCCTGAAGAGCGAATAGCAAGTTTATCTGTTTTAATTTGGTTTTGTGTAAAAACATCCGATCCGCCCGATGCTGCAATTGCATTTAGGGTTTTAAAACTTACATAAGCTTTAATGGTGCGGTTTTTAAACATGCCGCTCCATTTGATGCCGTCTTTAAATTTTATGGTAACATTGCTGCCGTTCTGCTCAACAACAATATCTTTTAATGTTTCAGAATCAGATTTTATACTCACACTTTCGCTACCGCCCTGAGTGAGGTATAGATCTATTCCACTGCTTACTCCAATGCTATTGAAGTTTTTAACGGTAAAGCTTTTAGTATCCTGCGCCTTAGCCATGTAGCTGGTTATTATGATAAACAAAATGGCGGATGATTTGATAAGGGTTTTCATAGTCGTTTTTTCGTTAAATGATTTGAAGCTATTATTACGCAGCATTTGGGCAACGATGGCTTCGATTTTGTGTTTTGGTTATAGATTAGACGCATCTCTGATGAAAACGTTGCAAACAATTCAAATTATTTTTCAAATAGTTTGAATTTCATCCTTAAAATCGTTCTTTTTGTATTCAATCCTTTTTATACAATGGCATCGCAATTACTTATTCTCAACAAGAAACAAATTCAGCAGAAAATAGATCGTATCGCTTATCAGATTTTGGAAGATAACCTGAATGAGAAAGAAGTGGTGCTTGCCGGTATTTGGGACCGTGGTTACAAACTAGCGCTACGATTAGAAAAAGTGCTTAAAAAGATTTCGGGCTTTAAACTAACTTTACTGCGTATCGATCTGCAGAAAGAAAGCAGCAAATTGGTAGCTTCGACAGATTTAGATGAAAGCCATTGGAAAAACAAGGTGATCATTATTGTTGATGACGTATTGAACAGCGGTAAAACCCTTGCTTATGGCTTGGGTGTTTTCTTAAATACGCCGCATAAAAAAATCCGCACCGTAGTTTTGGTTGATCGAAGCCATAAAATTTTCCCTATTGCCACCGATTTTGTTGGTCTTGAACTGGCTACTATATTAAAAGAACATGTAGATGTGGTAATGGATGTGGAAGGTGAAGAAGATCGGGTTTATTTGAGCTAAAATTATAGAGATAATAGCACATTGCAAATGTGCATCTTACGAATCCTCGTTACAAGCGAGGACTATAATTCATCTGTGCTATCGTCCTCGTTTGTAACGAGGATGCACGAGAATAGCGATTTTATCGCTTTTTTTAAATCAATTCAATTTTCACCAAACCTTTAATTCCAGCATAATCTTTAGCGCTACTGTAAATGTATTGCTCGGGAGATTCAACAATACCAGCTTTAACAGGATTATCATGGATATAATGTAGTTTTTGAAAAGCATCGATTTCTTGTAATTCGATAGGATGATTGTCGTCTTGCCAGATTTTGTGATTTTCTGCCCTATTGGTCTTTCTAGCTTCGAAACTAAACTTATCTAAAAGCCAATCTCTCCTACTTTCAGGTATCTCTTTAATGGTAACAGCCAATTGCTTCGAAGTGAATTTTTTAAAATCTCTCAAAAAATCAGACATTGTATTTGGCTCTTTACATCTTCCAATAAAATGAATGTGATTCGTCATCAGAACCCAACCATTTAATATTAATCCTTTATTCTCGATACAGTGATTTAACGAATCGACAATTATGTTTTTATATTCTGGTCTTGTAAATAAGTCTATCCAACCAACTATTGTACATGTTATAAAATAAGCCTGATTTTGATCAGTAATTATATATCTGCTTCCTCCCATAATCAAATAAGATTTTTTAATGTCTTTAAGTTATTATCCTCAGTTGTAATGAGGATGTTTGGGAGATCTACTCGTAAATATAAAGAAATAATATTCTGTATTGCAAATTTGGATCATCGTCCTCGTT
>NZ_JBFTRT010000664.1:0-2544 GCF_056399685.1 Pedobacter sp. 01N416 | reverse complement strand
CTTATACCTTTCGTGCGAGCCAGATGTAGAGTGCCCCTGAGGTTGAGTAAGTTCGGTAACGTGAATTAAAACAGGTACATGTTCGTCTCTACATACATTTATTGCTTTTTCATACACCTCGCATAAAGCTGGATAATCCCAGCCCTTTACTTTATAAATTTCATATCCTGGTTGATCAGGCTCACGCTGAAAGCCTTTTAAAACTTCAGAAATATCTTCTTTTGTAGTTTGATATTTTGCCGGAACTGAAATGCCATAAGCATCATCCCAAATTGAGATGGCCATGGGTATCTGCAATACGCCTGCGGCATTAATGGCTTCAAAAAACACGCCTTCAGAAGTCGAGGCATTACCAATGGTGCCAAAAGCAACTTCATTTCCATTAACCGAAAAGTGTTTTAAGTAATCCAGTTCCTTATTTTGCCTAAATAATTTAGAAGCATAGGCTAAGCCAACCAAACGGGCCATTTGGCCACCGGTAGGAGAAATATCTGACGAACAGTTTTTAATCTGCGTTAAATCGTTCCAGCTTCCATCTTCATTAACTGATTTTGTTGCAAAATGGCAGTTCATTTGCCTTCCACCTGAAAACGGATCAGCCCCGTCAGTTGGATTGGCGTAAAGTTGTGCAAAAAATTCTTTAATGGTAGAAATCCCTGTAGCAAAAGCAAAAGTTTGATCGCGGTAATAGCCCGAGCGCCAATCGCCGTTTTTAAAAGCTTTCGCCATAGCCACCTGGGGTACTTCTTTACCATCGCCAAAAATACCAAATTTAGCCTTCCCTGTTAATACTTCTCTACGGCCTAAAACACTGGCCTGCCTACTTTCAAAGGCTATTTTATAGTCGTTTATAACGATAGATTTAAAATCGTTAAAACTGAGTTCGGAAGCATCAATAGTGTTGGTCATCAATTTTTCATTCGGCATAGTAATCAAAGATTGGTTGCGGCAAATATATACAAAATTAAAAGTTTGCCTTTATCCTAGATTGTAAAATTATATATGGATTTGTAAAATATATTTGGAATAGTTTTTGTTTTAATATGAAAACATTAAATTTGTTTTAGAATTTAAAAAATAAATTACAATCACATAACATGAAAAAGATCTTAGTATTATTCGCTTTTGTTTTAGGTTTAGGTATTGCTGTAAATGCACAAACTAAACCTGCAGAGTTTAAATTTGAATCGGAAACTCACGATTTCGGTAAAATCGTTTTAAACAAACCAGTAACTTACGATTTCAAATACACCAATATTGGCGAAGAGCCATTAATTATTACCAAAGCTGAGGCAAGTTGTGGATGTACAGTACCTAAATACACTTCTGCCCCATTGAAAAAAGGTGAAACGGGTGTAATTTCGGTAACGTTTAACGCTGCTGCTGGTCCATCAACTTTTTCAAAAGCCGTAACCATTACTTCAAATGCTAAAACACCAATTAAAGTGCTTTACATTAAAGGTGAAACGGTTGCCGCAGCCTCGAAATAATTATTTAAACGATAATATTTAAAAAGTCCCGATTTTCATCGGGACTTTTTTATTTTTGTGCCATGCCAAAAATTTCACAAAAAGGTGTGCAGATGCCTGCATCGCCAATCAGAAAGTTAACTCCATTTGCAGATCAAGCTAAAAAAGATGGTAAAAAAGTTTTCCATTTAAATATTGGTCAACCAGATATCGAAACACCTGAAGGAATGTTAAACGCCATCAAAAACATTGATTTTAATGTTTGGGCCTATACTCCATCAGAAGGTACACTTGCATACCGCTTAAAACTTACCGAATACTACAATAAACTGGGTTACAATATTACACCCGAAAATATATTGGTAACAGTTGGTGGTTCTGAGGCTATTACCATTGCCATGCAAACCTGCGTAAACGAGGGCGATGAAATTATCATTCCAGAGCCTTTTTATGCCAATTACAATGGCTTTGCCTGCATGAGCAACGTAGTGGTAAAACCCATCCTTTCTTACATTGAAAATGGTTTTGCTTTGCCTCCGATTGCCGAATTCGAAAAACTGATTACGAAAAAAACGAAGGCGATCATCATTTGTAACCCTAATAACCCAACTGGTTATTTATATTCAAGAGCAGAATTAGAGGCGTTAAAAGCACTTTGTGTTAAGTACGATCTATTTTTATTCTCTGATGAAGCTTATCGCGAATTCTGTTATGATGGAAGAGAATTTATTTCTCCAATGCATTTAGATGGTTTGGATGAAAATGTGGTGATTATGGATACGGTTTCTAAACGTTACAGCGCTTGTGGTGCGCGTTTAGGCTGTTTAATCACCAAAAATAAAGAAGTTATTGCATCAGGATTAAAATTTGCACAAGCAAGGTTAAGTCCGGGTATGGTTGAACAAATTGCTGGTGCAGCGGCTGTAGATACGCCGGATAGCTATTTTGAAAAAGTAAATACCGAATATACTTTGCGCCGTGATACTTTGGTTAATCGGTTAAATAATATAGAAGGCGTTTTTTGCCCTAATCCGGGCGGTGCATTTTACGTGGTAGCAAAATTCCCGATTGATGA
>NZ_JBFTRT010000663.1:0-2545 GCF_056399685.1 Pedobacter sp. 01N416 | reverse complement strand
ATTCCGCCTCCAATCAATAACCTTGATGTAATTTCTTCTCCCAAAATAAAGTGTGCCGCGAAAGCTCCGAAAATAGGTTCGAAAAGATAGATGATAGATACCCTTTCGGCACTAATGTACTTTTGAGAAATATTCGATATGGTGTACATATATGCCGTTGAGAATAATGCGCAAAAAATAATACCAATCCAAAATGTTTCCTGCTGAGGAATCCAGGTGGCGTTTCCTTGAATAAACGTTAATAGAAAAGTTAATAAAGCACAGGTGGCAAACATAGGCACAATGGTAGGGATAATATCGCCTGCCGTTGATTCCTTTTCGATCTGGATTAAATATATGGCAAAACAAAAAGCACCGATAATGGTATATAAATCTCCGGTTCCAATACTGAATTTATCAGTAACCGATATTACAAAAAGCCCAATTAGCGCTGTGAATGCCGCAATCCATATTTTTAGTGCTGCAGGTTTTCGATAAATAATARGTTTAATCACCGGAATCATTACAACGGTTATTCCGGCTACAAATGAACATTGCGATGCCGATGTATGTGTGATACCCAGTGTTTGCAAATAAATACCAAGTACTAGTGGAATAGCCAAACTTGCGCCTGTTTTGATCGCTGTTGAATCGAGTTTCTTTACATGTTTCCAGAAAATAACCGATAAAACCATTGTGGCGAGTAAAAAACGGTAGAACAAAAACAGAACAGGTTGGTGCTGTCCGATAGCAAGCTTGGTAACAGAAAATGAAATTCCCCAAAACGCGGTACCCAGTATCAATAAAATCAAAAAGAGGTTTCTTTTTTCCATTAGGATGCTTTTAATTCATTATCATTAACCAATACTTTTTTCATCATCAAATCTGTTTGTTCATCATCCCCAAGCCAAAACTTATGTTTGCCGAAAGGTGTAAAGCCATTTTTTTCGTAAAATCTTAATGCCCTGTAATTTTCTTCCCATACGCCCAGCCATACATAACTGGCTTGCATTTCAAGCGCAATATCAATGGCTTTTTGATAAAGTAGCTGGCCAACTTTTTGGCCGTAAAATGCTTTCAAAAGATAAATACGCTCAATTTCAAGTGCATCAAGATTTAGTTTTTCGGTTTGCGCTTGTCCTATGTTGATCTTTAAATAGCCAAYGACTTCTCCATCAAGCTGTGCAAAATAAAACTGAGAATGCTGATTGCTCAGTTCCTCTTTCAGTTTTTCTTCAGAAAAGCCTTTTTCGAGGTACTCTTTCATATTTTCCTCACTGTTTACCGCGGCAAAAGCTTCGGAAAATGTTGTTCTCCCGATCTCCAGTAATTTTTTGATATCAGCTGGTGTTGCCCTTTCAATTATGATCTGCTCCATGGTACGAATGTAATAACTCTTTAAATGTAATAAAATGCTATTTTTTCATTTATTAATGCGTATTTTGCATTAATGGATCTTCAGCGAATCAAGTATTTTTTGGCCTTAGCAGAACAACTTCATTATTGGAAAACAGCTGAAAAGGTAAATATCACGCAGTCAGCCCTAACCCGCCAAATTCAGTCGCTCGAAAATGAATTGGGTCTGCAGCTTTTCGAACGTAATAAACGTAATGTGAAGCTCACTCCAGCAGGTAAATTCTTAAAAGAAAAATGGGAAGTAGAGTTAAGTGAGCTCGAATATATCCATCAGTTTGCCAAACAGATCCATTTAGGTGAACGCGGAACCATTACGATTGCACATCCTGATTCTATATCGGCTTCTATCATGCCCGATATTTTGGCTAAGATAACGCAGGCATTTCCACAGCTTCAAATTAAGTTGGTACAGGTTTTATATGAAAATCAGCTGGATTTTCTAAAGAACTATAAAATTGATCTGGCCATTACGAGGGATATCACCAGTGAGCAGGGTATTAAATCAAAAAAAATATACTCCGATCACCTGGCTCTGGTGGTTCCGTTAGCACATTCTTTTAAAAGATTCGAGGATTTATCTAAAGAAAGCCTTAAAGTGCAGAAGTTTATTCTGCCTACCAAGGATGAGGGTAGTAGCTATAGTGAGATTATTCAGGCACTTTTCAAATCTTACGATTTTGTTCCTGATGTATTTCTACATTCCGAATTTGGATCTACAATTATTGCACTCGTACGCAAGGGATTGGGAATAGCCATTTTGCCTGATTCTTATATGCACCATCAAAGTCCTGGCTTACGGTTTATTCCCTTGCCTTTTAAAACCGATATATTGATTAATTGGCGTGCCGATGACCACAATCCTGTGCTTGCGAATATTCTAAAACTTGTTTTTGATCATTAGAGATAATGCCAATGGTGCTGGACTTTTATCGTTAACACATTATTCTTCCAACAAGCTCATCTCCATTTTACGGCTACCTATGCTTATTTCCTGTTTATAAAGCTGTCTGGTTATCTGATCGATCTGGTAAATGCTTTTTGCACCTGTACCACCACCAATATCATCAGTTAACTCCACGATCCATACCTTTCTTTCGCCTGATTTGGCGGTAAGATATCTCCCTTCTTTTACACCGAGTAGGTGTACCTT
>NZ_JBFTRT010000662.1:0-2549 GCF_056399685.1 Pedobacter sp. 01N416 | reverse complement strand
CGAAATTGCCTTTCACGGTAAATTATACGAAATGGCCGGTAACGATACCTTAAAACGTTTCCAGCATATGCTTTTGCCGGTTTTTGGTTTTGTGCTTCAGGTAGAAAATGAGTTTCTTTCTGGCAGTGTTAGCCATCAGGATCTGGTGGAA
This sequence comes from Pedobacter sp. 01N416, assembly GCF_056399685.1. Lineage (NCBI taxonomy): Bacteria > Pseudomonadati > Bacteroidota > Sphingobacteriia > Sphingobacteriales > Sphingobacteriaceae > Pedobacter > Pedobacter sp. 01N416. Next base: position 2,398 of record NZ_JBFTRT010000662.1, on the reverse strand, counting down.
ATTCTTAAATCTGGAAATAAAAATGATTTCAGAAATGGAATGTACGAACATCYAAAGCCTCATTTCGATCGACTTGAGGCACTAAAGAAAATAAATTAAGTTTTTATGTACTACATATTAATTTATTAATTACATTTGTTTTATGCAAGTCTGATTAGGCTTGCACTAACCAAATTAATTTTTTTAAGTTATGTTTTACACCATCAAAAATCTGAAAAGGATTGGCGGGTTATGCTGCTTTTCTGCACTGATTTTGTGCTGCATAAATACCACTTATGCGGCATCCAATATTAAAGCGAATAGGGTAGACAGTCTGAATTTCATTTTTAAAGCTGGAGAAAACGGTTATGCCTGTTTTCGTATTCCAGCCCTAATCCATACTCAAAACGGGAGCTTGCTTGCTTTTGCCGAAGCAAGAAAAAACAATTGTGGTGATTCTGGAGATATTGACCTGGTGGTTAAACGTTCATTTGACAAGGGTAAAACCTGGACCGGCTTACAATTGGTGTGGAGCGATTCGACCAATACTTGTGGCAACCCTGTTCCCGTCCAGGATCAAGCTACTGGCAATATCATTTTAATTTCTACATGGAATTTGGGTACCGACCATGAAAAACAGATTATGGATGGCTCATCGAAAGATGGAAGGCATGTATATATGTTATCATCTGGTGATGATGGAAAAACCTGGTCGGCTGCAACAGAGATTACTGCTCAAGTGAAAAAAACAGGTTGGACCTGGTACGCAACCGGGCCATGCCATGGCTTACAGGTACTTAAAGGAAAATATGCCGGCCGTTTGGTAGTGCCGATAAACCATGTAGAAACGGGTACTAATCAGAATTTTGCACACACCATTTATTCAGATGATCATGGCAAGAGCTGGAATTTAGGCAATAATACCCCTCAGGATAAAATGAACGAAACTACCTTGGCCGAAATTTCGAAAGGCCGATTGATGTTGAACATGCGGAATAGTGACCGGACAATTAAAACAAGGCATACCGCTGTAAGCGAAGATGGCGGTATGAACTGGGCAAATGTACAGGTAGATACAACCTTAATAGAGCCCATCTGCCAGGGAAGTTTGCTGAGTCATTTTTATCGCAAAAATAAACCAACACTGCTTTTCAGCAATCCGGCAAATACAAAATTACGGGCAAATTTAACTTTACGTTTAAGCGAAAACGACGGCAAAACCTGGAAATATAAGATGGTTTTACACCCTGGTCCATCTGCCTACTCAGATATTGCAGTAATAGACAAACAAATAATCGGCTGCTTTTTCGAAGCAGGATATGCAAAGCCATATGAGGGCATTGTATTTAAAACTGTAAACTATTCAGATTTAACAAAATAATTAAGGCCGATTAGTCACGTGGTGATTAATCAGCGAATTTCTATACTAACCAAATATGTAGTACATAAATACAAGTAATAATTATGAGAAAAATTTTATTTATTTTCCTGTTGGCCGCAATTAACCTCTGTGGTTTAACAGGAGCTGCACAAACAACCGATGTGCAGGTATCGGGTACTGTTTCTGATGCGACAAAAAATGAAACGCTGCCAGGAGTAAGTGTAAAAGTAAAGGGCGCGCAGACCGCGACTGTTACAGATGCAAATGGAAAGTACACTTTACGGGTACCTCAAAATTCAATCCTTGTTTTTAGTTCAGTAGGTTATAACGAACAAGAAGTAAAGGCTGGAATAGGCGGTACAAAAAATGTACAATTAAATCCAAATGCACAGTCTTTAACCGATGTGGTAGTAGTGGGATATGTTAAGCAATCAAGAGAGAAAAATACAGCCGCCGTATCTAAACTGGATACAAAACAATTGGTTAATACCGCCAATGCAGGACCAATAGCAGCCATACAGGGTAAAATTGCCGGAGTTTCGGTACCGTTATCAAACGGGCAACCAGGTTCGGCTGGTACCAATATCATTATCCGTGGGGGTTCAAAACTTAATGTTTATGGAACAGGCACCGGTAATAGTGGTGGAGATCCTGTATTATCTTCTGATGCATCAAGTCCGCTGGTTATCGTAGACGGTGTTTTCAGGACGATGAAAGATCTAAATCCGGATGATATCGAATCATTGCAGGTAATGAAGGATGCGGCTTCAACAGCAATTTATGGTGCCCGTGGTGCAAATGGTGTAATTGTGATCAAAACCAAAAGCGGAAAATTTGGCTCAGGGAAACCCAATATCACCTTTAATTACCGTACAAACTGGGAAACTCCATCGCGGATGTATGATTATTTAAGTGCCAAAGATTACCTCACTCTTGCCAGAACCACAGCAAAAAGCACCTTCGATTTAATTGATAAGAATACACTGTTAAATAATGGTGGTTTTTCTGCAGGAACGAAGGTGTACACTGCCAAAGGGC
>NZ_JBFTRT010000661.1:0-2564 GCF_056399685.1 Pedobacter sp. 01N416 | reverse complement strand
AGCTTACCCTACAGTTCGATTATATCTGGTATGGCGATTTCCCTATCGATGAAGTGAAATTCGACCCTATTAAGCAATCGTTTAACCAGTTTAACAACCAGATTAAATGAAAGGCTACAAATTATACCTGATTATCGGTTCCATTCTAATTTTGGGTTATTTAATTGCGCAGTATAATAAGCCTACGCCAACAAACTGGGCGCCAACATATGCTATTAAAGATAAAATCCCTTACGGAACATATATTTTATACAATAGAATTAAAGATATTTTGCCCTCGGCAAGTATTCAACAGTCGAAAACAGCTGTTTATACTACGCTAAAATCTAAAAGATTCAATAAAACGGCTTATATAATCGTTGCACAAAAGGCAGATATTAGTAAAACTGATCTTGAACAGCTGATAAAATATATGCAAGCGGGCAATGATGTATTTATAGCCACTTATGATTTAGGAAAAATAAGGAAGGAACTTAAAGTGCAAACTTCTACCGCAATGTCTCCCGAAGGAAGTACCTTAAATTTCACCAATCCAGAACTAAAAACTGATGCAAACTATGGTTTTGAAAGAGGCATCGGCAGCCAGTATTTTAGTAAGGTAGACAGCAGCAAAACGACAATACTTGGCGTAAATGGGAAAGGCCAGCCTAACTTTATCCGTTATGCTTACGGAAAAGGCAATCTCTACCTCATCGCAGAACCCGGTTTTTACACTAATTTTAATCTGCTAGATAAATATGGTGCAGAATATGCCGCTAAAACCTTGAGCTATTTACATGGAAATAAGCAGCTCATTTTCGACGAATATTTTTCTGCACAAAAGAACACCGCTACCGATATACTCAAGGTATTCTTTAAACATCCTGAACTGGAGTTTGCATACTATCTGGCAATATTTAGCCTGATAGTTTTTGTCTTGTACGACATTAAGCGCAGGCAAAGAATTATCCCAATCGCAGATCCGCTTACTAATTCTTCTTTGGCCTTTGTTAATGTGGTGGGCAGTGTTTATTACCACGAGCGGAACAACCTCGATATAGCCTTAAAAAAGATCAATTACTTTATGGAGTACTTAAGAACCAGGTATTATGTAAAGACCAACGATATCGACAGCAAATTTGCTCAGGTGCTAATGGAGAAAACAGGGATTAATGAAGCGCTGGCCAAAACCCTGACTAAACATTTTATCCAAACGCCAACAATGGGCGATTTAAGCGATACCCAATTGATTAATTTAAACGAAAGCATAGAACAGTTTTATAAAAATACGCAAAGTAATGGAACAAGAACAGTTTAACCCACGTACCGATTTAAGTGCCTTAAATGAAGCTGTAAATCAAATCAGAAATGTACTTGGAAATATCATTATCGGCCAAAAACAGGTTATTGATTTCTTAATTGTTGGTTTGCTTGCCGACGGGCACATCTTAATTGAAGGAGTACCTGGTGTAGCCAAAACCCTGAGCGCTAAATTGCTGGCAAAATCTATTGATGCACAATTTTCGAGGGTTCAGTTTACCCCCGATTTAATGCCATCTGATGTTTTAGGAACCCCGATTTTTAATACCAAAATAGGAGATTTCGAATTTAGAAAAGGTCCTATTTTTGGCAATATTATTCTGGTTGATGAAATTAACCGTGCACCTGCAAAAACCCAATCGGCCTTGTTCGAGGTGATGGAAGAGCGCCAGGTAACTATAGATGGCCATACCTATATCATGGACGAACCTTTTATGGTATTGGCCACACAGAACCCGATTGAGCAGGAAGGAACATACCGCCTGCCTGAAGCACAATTGGATAGGTTTTTATTTAAAATAGAAGTTAAATACCCTTCGTTAGCCGAAGAAACTGCGATTTTAATGGCTCAGCACACTTTAGTTAATAAAACATTATTAAACGATGTAAAACCAGTATTGTCTGTTAAACAGATACAAGAGGCTAGAGCAATCATCCGCAATTTGTTTGTAGAGCCAAAATTATTGGAGTTTATTGCCAAAATCGTAAATGAAACCCGCAACAATTCATCACTTTATCTAGGCGCTTCGCCAAGGGCATCTTTAGCAATTGTACACAGCGCAAAAGCTTTCGCTGCTATTCAAAACCGCGATTTTGTTACACCTGAAGATATTATTGCCGTTGCAGGCCCTGTATTGGCGCACAGGATATTGTTATCACCTGAAAAAGAAATGGAAGGATTAACCACAAGCGACATTGTTAATCAGATTATTAAAAAAATTGAAGTACCGCGATAGGTCAGTTATCGGTAGCCAATTTTCAGTTTACAGTTGGCTACTAACAGTTAACCAGTTTAAACAATTAACCGATTAAACAACATTGAAAAAATTCTTTCAGCAATATTACAACAATCTATTCCTAAGCGATCGCTTGTTTGCAGCTTTAGGCCTCTGCATTGTGCTTTTTTTGTTGAAGTTCTTTTTTGCCTGGCTGGGCGATATCCCTGAAATTGCCACTGGCGTCGTATTTGTTTTATTTTTTATCGATATTTTTATTCTATATCGAAATACTCAAGGGATTGATGCCAAAAGAATTACCTCGAAACG
>NZ_JBFTRT010000660.1:0-2574 GCF_056399685.1 Pedobacter sp. 01N416 | reverse complement strand
CATTTACGAATGTTTGGGCCTACATGCCGAACAACAGCAAAATTTTGCAGAGGCGGCAAATTATTTCAAAAAAGCAGAACTGTTTAATGCTGTTCAGGATGAGCAAAGCACTTTACAGGAGCACCAAAACCGTATTAAAAGCAAAATGAACAGCACAAAAGCAATGATTTACGATTTACAAGGATAAAAGGCATTGCCTTTTATCCTTTTTTACTGGCCGATTAATCTTATAATACAATTCACCGAATTGCCCTTGTTATTTTAATTTTGTTACTATCTTTACCGCACAATTACAAAGCATAAATCTTTAAATCAAAATATTCGATATGTCAGCTCACGATTCACACGCACCGGTTCAGCAAACAAAAGGCATTTGGGCTTTACCATTAACGGCATGGATTCTGGTTTTATTATTGGTTGTTTATTTCACCAGACCAATCTTTAACCACGAAGAAGCACCTGCTCATCATGAAAAAACTGAAGCAGCACACGAAAAACCAGAAGCACACCACTAGGATTTTCCAGTTATAAAAGCATAAAAAAAAGCGTTTGGATTTAAAATCTGAACGCTTTTTTTATGCCCGTCTATTTTCTTGCTATTTAAGTTACATCTACTGTTTGGTGTCACACCAAACAGCTTGTCCCTATGTTCATTTCGGTCGGTGAGACACCAACCGATAGGTTAAAGCATAAAAAAGCGTACCCATTACATTAGGATGCTTTTTTATGCCGCTGATATTAATTATTTGAGCTGGCCCATAATGTTTGGAAAATCGGTAATGATGCCGTCTACCCCAAGGCTCATAAAATAATTCACTTCCTTTACCGTATTCACCGTCCAAGGGATAATTTTAATACCCATTTCGTGGCAGCGGTCTACCAAACCCTTACCGACCAAAACCGAGTAAGGGCTATAAATAGTCGGTTTAAAACCTAATTTCTCAATATAATCTTCAAAAGGTTCCTTTTCATCAATCAATAATGAGGTTTGTATTTTTGGATATTTCTCGTGCAGGTATTGCAACGTACGCATATCAAATGATTCGATAATGACTCTTTTGGCGAGTTTTTTCGAATTAATTACATCCATAATGAGTTCTACAAATTCTGCAGGTTCCGGATGAAATTCGTTATCGCCCTTTTTAATCGTTTTCGTTTCGATGCTATATACAGGTTTGGCGAGCTTGTGTGCTTTAACATAAGCCTCAACCGCGTCTATTGTTTCAGAAAGCAGCGGTTTGTAAGCTTTAAACTTCATCTGCCCAGGAAAGCGGTTATGGACTTTGCTGCCTACATCAAACTTTTTAATTTCCTCATAATCCATCTTGTAGATGTTATAATTCTTTTGGTCTTTCAGCGTAATCGGCTTTCCGTTGGGCAGCAAAGAAATCTCGTTATTGAAATAGGGTTCTTGCGAAAGCACCACTTGTTTATCTTTCGAAATCACGGCATCCATTTCTAAGGTAGTAACGCCTAAATCGATCGCTTTTAACATTCCCTCAATGGTATTTTCGGGCATGATACCGCGTGCACCGGCTTTTCCCTGTACATCGAATTTCTTCTTTTGGGCAGAAACGTTTAAGAAAAGTAAAATGAGCGTGGAGAGTAAAAGTAATTTTTTATGCATGAATTTTAAACGTAAAATGGATAGTTTTATTTGTGCGTTGACAACTTTAATAACCAACTTGAAAAGGAAAGTTGTCAAAGTTCTACCGCAGTATAAGCATTGAGCCAACCTAACTGCAGGTAAAGACAAAATTATAGAAATAAAAAAAGGGCTTCTTTTTATGGAGAGCCCTCTTTAATTCRCATTTGTTATTTATCTTTCTGCTGGTACAAAGGCCTGTACAATTAAGTTCCAGCTTGCATCAGCTCCCTTTTCATAAACGAAAACATAATTAAAACTTTCGCGTAAATCGGCCTTGTAATCAATAGTAGCCACACCATAGGTATAAGCCAAATCGCTACCGATTGCTTTATCTACACCTGTTGTTTTTAAGTTAATTTTGCTGATCATTCCGTTATAGAATGCAATAATTTTTCCTTTTCCGTCAATGGCTTCGTTACCTGGGAAAAGCAAACGTGCATCGCTGGTTAAAAAACCTCCAAATGCCGCAATTCCATGCGTTTTTAACAAAGTATTTAAAGTTTTCTCGGTGGTTAAGATAATTTCTTTCCCAGCCTTAATTTCTTTTTCGTTTAAGAACTTTGGTGCAACATGATCTTTAGGTTCAATAAACTGTGGCGTAACCTTGGCCAAAGGTTTATTGCTTTCCGTTCCTAAATCAATAGCCAATTTCCATCTGCCATTTTCTGGTTTCCAGATCGATAAGTATTGACCGTATTTTTTCTCTGAAGTACCAACTTCATATGGCCCTGTAGTAAAACCTAAATCGCCACTGCGTGATACTTTCGCCAGGTTTGGAGTCCAGGTCACATCGTTTTCAGCATTCGCTTTACCCGCATAAAAAGTTTTGGCATTAACCGGATTTGGTCTGAACACTAAAGTGCTCGTTGATGAATTTTTGGCATTAACCGGATTTGGTCTGAACACTAAAGTGCTCGTTGATGAAT
>NZ_JBFTRT010000659.1:0-2581 GCF_056399685.1 Pedobacter sp. 01N416 | reverse complement strand
GTTTACAGTAATCACAATAATGCCCTTCTGGCGCCTGAACCCTTAATTGTTGTGAATTTGTTTCTTTAGTTTCTGTTGATGTTGCAGTTCTTTTAACTTGAGCCAGAACAGTAAATGAAATCGATAGCAGAAATACCGCTATAGCAGCCCCTTTTTTCATAAAATTTGATTAGAACTACAAAATTAATCAAAAAATATGGCTCTTGCTAGTTTTTAAAGGCTAGTGAGATAATGGCTAGTTATTTGACTATTTCTTTTTAGATGCTTTCGCAAAAGGATTGAAGGCCAGCGCAAGGTTAACCCAGAAATCCAATTCATCATTCCGGCCTAAAACATCTTCTGATACCGAAACGTAGCCCTTCATTGGTCTACCGCCCATAACCATCTGCTGCCAGCCATCTTTATCGGATAAATTTTCTAAAGTATTGGGGTCGAGTCTCACCATCATGCTGTTTTTAGAAACACCTATACACATTTTACCGTTCACCATAAAAATAAGCCCACTGAACATTTCTTTTTCCTCTACATCTTGTATATGCATTAAACGTTCGGCAACGCGAAGCGCTAAGGTTTCGTTATATTTCATAGTCTAAAATTAATGTGCATTTTTGCCTGTTCCGTATTTAATTCCAACTGTGTAGAAATATTTTCTGATCAAGTCGTATTTTTCAGTGCAAAATTCTCCTGTCTTTATTTTTTCTGAGCTATCTTCTCTTCTATGGCATTCGAAACAAATCTCAATATATTCTGCTATCAATCCTTTTTCATCTAAAAATACAATTGCATTTCTGGGATTATAACAGCTATATCCATCATCTCCTATCAGTAATCCCTTATAGCTCTTAGTAGACTTATAGCCAAAATTATATAGGATGTCAGTTAGTTTATCAATCTCCAATGCTGACAAAATCCTATTTTCTTTGATTCTCGTTTGATCTAGTTTTTGTTTTTTTGCCAACAAAGCTACGGTGAATTCTTTCTCATTATGATTTTTAGGCTGAGTTTTACCAGCAATATTAATTTCTGCACTTGGCTCAGGTAGTTCGAAAGAAATCAACATTACCTTTTTGTATTGGTTAAACGGGAAAAATTTTAATCTTTCACCAAGTGAATAAGTGTTTCGATGGATGCAGGCCATGCGTTTTTCTAAAACAGCATAGTCTGCTCTCGATGGCGGTTCCACCGGTGGCTTCATGATATCGTATTTTTTCTTTTGCGCAAAACCTACAAGGCAAATCAAAGAAAAAACTAAAGTAAGTTTAATAGCGTGCATTAGAATTGTTTATCCTTAAAATTAATGTTTATAAGATGTTGAACAAAATAATTTCCTTACTATCTCTATTTCAGTAAATTTGCAATATGTTGTTAAACTGCTATCAGGAAGAATTATTAGAGGCCGGGTGTGATGAAGCTGGAAGAGGTTGCCTCGCTGGTCCTGTTTTTGCCGCGGCGGTAATATTGCCAAAAGGTTTTGTGTTAGAAGGATTAAATGATTCTAAGCAGTTATCGCATGAGCAAAGGGCCGCTCTGAGACCTATAATAGAACAGGAAGCTTTAGCTTGGGCCGTAGCTTCTTGTGATCATGAAGAGATAGACCGGATCAATATTTTAAATGCTTCGTTTTTGGCCATGCACAGGGCGATTGAAAAATTACATACCCAACCACAATACCTGGTAATTGATGGCAACCGCTTCAAAACCTATCCGCAAATTCCACACAGTTGCATTGTAAAGGGCGATGGTAAATATCTAAATATCGCTGCCGCTTCTATACTGGCGAAAACCCACCGCGATGAATATATGACCAATCTACACGTCGATTTTCCGCATTACAATTGGCAGCAGAATAAAGGATACCCAACTATTGCGCACCGTAAGGCTGTAATCGAAATCGGGTTATCACCTTTTCACCGTAAAACTTTCAATGTGAGCGACCCTCAGTTAGAACTGTTTTCAAAAAACGCCTAAAATTTCGTATTTTCACAACATTGTGAAAATACTGTTGATTACTAAGCGGGTTCCCTTCCCGCCAAATAGTGGTTATCCTATTGTGGTTTATAATACCATAAAAGGTTTGCTGCAACTTGGCGCAGATATTACTTTGTTTAGCCTCAACCCCTCAAAAGGACGGATCGACATCGAGGATATCTACGATCCTATTTTCGAACAGATTAAATACCATACTTACGATTTAGATACAGATGTAAATGTATGGTCGGCATTTTTTAATATTTTCACTAACGAATCTTATAACGTTTCCCGTTATTATAGCGAAGATGCTGCGCTACAGTTAGAAAATCTCTTACGAGAAAACGTGTTCGATATTATTCAATTTGAGGGGCTTTTTGTTGTTCCTTATCTGGATGTGGTTAAGGCAAACAGTAATGCCAAGCTCATTTACAGGGCACACAATATCGAATTTACCCTTTGGGAACGTCTTTCTCATTCTGAAAAGTTTCTCATTAGGCGTAAATATTTAGCTTTTTTAGCCCAGCGGCTTAAAGCATATGAAACCGATCAGATTAACCGTTTCCACCATATTTTTGCCATTTCTGAGCCCGATCGCCAAAGCATATTAATG
>NZ_JBFTRT010000658.1:0-2586 GCF_056399685.1 Pedobacter sp. 01N416 | reverse complement strand
GGTTTAGGCAATTGCACGTATAAAATTATAAAGGTGGAAATAGAAAAAGCCAAAAAAGACGGAAAAACATTATGCGGTTGGGAAAAGTAAGTTTATTGGTTTTATTGTTAACGCTCCAGGCTTGTTTCATCCCACCAGGCGAAAGCAAACCAATAACAAACTATAACCATCTTATTTTTACGGCCAAAGTAATCCGCATTATGGATGGCGATACCATGKAGGTACTCTTTCAGCACCAGCCCATTAAAATCCGCTTGGCCCATATCGATTGTCCTGAGAAAAGAGGGTCGCAACCTTTTGGCAATCATGCTAAAAAAGCACTCTCTGATTTGTGTTTTGGGCAAATGGTGAGTGTACAAGGCCAGAAATACGACCGCTATAAAAGATTAATTGCTGTAGTAATTAACCGCAAAAAACAGGTGGTGAACCAGGAAATGATTAAACAGGGCATGGCCTGGCATTATAAAAAATATTCAAGCGATTTACTTTATGCACAACTGGAAATAACCGCCAGGAAAAATAAAGTAGGCTTGTGGCAAGAGAAAGATGCTGTAGCACCCTGGGCATGGCGGGAAGAAAAGCATAGTCTGGCAAAGTAGTTATATGAAAGCCATCATCAATCCGTCCCAACGAAAACGCTATTCACACCTATTAATTCATTTCAGCAATTTAAAGACCTTTAAATGTTAAGGGTTTTATGATAATGAGTTGCGGGCAGTTCAGAGATTTTTTGTAAAAAATAATTTTGTTTTTGTATATTAAATAATATAACTTAGGTAATGGAAAACTACACGCTCAAATCTCCTATTTATGAAAACCTCAATGCATCTGACAAGCCGTTTTGTTGTGCTATTGTTATTCGCTTTAAACCTCTCGTCCTGTAAAAAAAATCCTGATTTTACGAAAAAAGAAGAACTCCCTGCCGAAACACAGACCGGGGCCGATACTTTTGGCTGTCTTATTGATGGAAAGGTTTATACACCTGATGGTGTTATCGGTCTGCCAGCACTTACAGCTTCCATACAGTATCACATCCTCGATCTACGGTCGATAAGAAAAAGCTCAAATGAAGCTATTGGGCTTCCGGTCAGGAATATGACCGCAGTAGGGGAATACCCTGTTACCCAAGAAGTCGGATACAGTAGTCCAGATCTTAATTATCAAGCTGTTGCAGGCAAAATAACGATCACTAAATACGATGTTTCCAAAAACATCGTTTCCGGACGTTTCTACTTTACTGCAAAAAATGAAAAGACCGGAAAAACAGTTTCTATAACGGATGGACGGTTCGATGTCCAATTTACCAATTAAACAAGGCATATTGAACAACATGTTCTGCCTGGAAGCTAATATCTAGAAAAAGCATTAAATATTCCATTTAAATCAGTCAAAGATCGGATTGTCCGATCAATTTGTTATTAACCCTCTCAATCTTTACGAACAATGCTAAAGTCAGTTTTTCTTTCTCTGCTTTTGTCGCTTTCTTTGAGCTTATGCTTAGCTCAGGATACGCCTAACGAACTTGCCAACAGGCACAATTTTATTTTTCAGCACCTAAACCGTAGCGAGGCAACCACCGGTATTTTACTTGACTATGGTATAGAGTTCCAGAATATGGAYAATTACGATGGTTCGGTATTGTTAGACAGTAATCATGTTTCCATTACGGATTGGAGGACTATATATGCGACGTTACTCACCTCACAGTATTGGGAAGTATAAGATAGAAACGCTCATGATGCGAGAATGGCCATATTAGGGTGTCAGTGTTGGGGAGTTTATATCAATGGCATGTGCATTGAACACTGAGCAGGCATTATTACCGTTAATATTCATTTGAGTGTGTTAATGGCTGGGTAACGCCACTAATCAGGTTGCTTAAAAAACCGTTAATAGAACCTTAATATTGAGAGAGTTCGCAGCAAAATGAAGCGAAAACTTGTATTTAGCCGGGTCAATATCTATATTAATAGCGAAATAACTTACTGCCCTGTTTAATTGAGTGCGCCCAAAAAAAGATATGAGAATTTTGTTGTACATATTGCTTGCAATAGGCATACTGGGCTGTAAAAATAAAGCAGACCAGACTTATAGGATGCCAGATAAAGACAGTGCAAATTTCACTGTTGCTATAGTTATGCTTTATCCGGGTGAGCGGCTCTTGGTCAAGTTAAACAATGAGGTTTTACTGGATACAACCGGCGATGCATCAGGTAGACTTGACTCCCGTTTATATTTCAAATACCCCAAAAAGGTAAAGACAATAGCTGTTTCTGGAGTTTATAACGGCACAAAGACATTTAACCGCTATTTTAAAGATACATTATCACGCGTTCCTAAATTAGCCCTGGTAATACCTTTTCCAATGCCAAAGGCAACTTGGAAACCTAAAAACGAATCGGATAACCGTGTCCCTATGGAAAGTACTGAGCGCAATATTGTGCTTGTGGATGATACTGCTTATCCTAAACAGAAGAACATGTTGTAGCGCTATAAAGCCCGTCGTTAATTAATTTAAATATCTCAGTTCCATTTTAAATGAAAATTATCGTTTTTAATGCCAACAAAAAATCTGTTAGTGAACCC
>NZ_JBFTRT010000657.1:0-2592 GCF_056399685.1 Pedobacter sp. 01N416 | reverse complement strand
GAAATTGATATACCTGAAGGCGAATTTATTTAAAATAATGCGGCCAATATTAATATCGTATGGTTTGCTTTTCTTTTTCTTTACAGTAGGTTTACCAGAATCGAAGTAGTTTATAATGAAATCGAGATTAGAAGACTTATCTTTGAAATCCTTTAGGAAAAACTGCCCATTGTTAATTTGAAGGGTATTGATATCAATGATCTTTTTATCAATGGATAATTGATTAATATCCACCATAAATTGTGGTGTGCTTAGTAAAGTGTCTTTTTGTAAATCTAAAACCAATAAATCTTCGAGTACAATAGATTTAAATGGCTTGATGTAGAGACTCTTGATTGATACGGTGGTTTTAAGCTCTTTAGATAAATATGCGGCAGCCTTCTGCGCAAAATAAGTTTGAACAGGCTTAAATTGTAGCGAAAAAATAAGAAGCGCAAACAGCAGAATTATTGATGCGATTACCCAAAGGAGTATTTTAAATAGTTTTTTAATAATTTTGCAGCTTAAATATTAATAATTTGTCTGTTATACTTGCTATCGAGTCTTCTTGCGATGATACATCCGTTGCTATTTGTAACAACGGCAAAATTACTGCCAATGTTATTGCAAACCAAACAATTCATCAAAATTATGGTGGTGTTATACCTGAATTAGCTTCAAGGGTACATCAACAAAATATTGTGCCTGCCGTACAACAAGCTTTAATTAATGCTAAAGTTACAAAACAGGACATTAATGCTGTCGCTTTTACACGTGGCCCCGGCCTTTTAGGATCGTTACTGGTTGGTGTTTCTTTTGCAAAATCTTTTGCATTAGCTTTAAATATACCTTTAATTTCTGTTAATCATATGCATGCGCACATCTTAGCGCACTTTATTGATGATCCTAAGCCAGGTTTTCCATTTATCTGTTTAACCGTTTCGGGCGGGCACACACAGATTGTGCTGGTAAAAGATTACTTTGATATGGAAATAATTGGCGAAACATTGGATGATGCTGCGGGTGAAGCTTTTGATAAAACTGCTAAATTACTGGCTTTGCCTTATCCGGGAGGGCCGCTGATCGATAAACATGCACAGCATGGAAATCCTTTGGCCTTTAAATTTGCCGAACCGCAAATTGCCGATCTGAATTTTAGCTTTAGTGGTTTTAAAACTTCTATCCTGTATTTTATCAGGAAGCAGGAAAAAGAGAACCATAATTTTATTGCCGAAAATTTAGATGATATTTGCGCATCGGTTCAACATAGCATTGTGCAAATTTTGCTGAATAAGTTAAAGAAAGCGGCAAAACAATACGGAATTAATGAAATTGCTATTGCAGGAGGTGTTTCGGCGAACTCCGGTTTAAGAAATGGATTACAGCAAACAGCCGACGAACTGGGCTGGAAGGTATATATCCCCGCTTTTCAATACTGTACAGATAATGCAGGGATGATTGCCATAGCAGGCTACCAGAAATACCTGAAACAGGATTTCGTAGGACAGGATGTTTCGCCAATGGCGAGAATGGAGTTTTAATTTTGGTTCATTGGTCATTGGTTCATTAGTAAATAGTTAATTGCCTAGAGTAGTTGACTGTTAACGGTAAACTGGCAACTGAAAACCGGTTAATTCCCTCGTTCGTCATTGCGAGGAACGAAGCAATCTTACTACGGTGGTTAAGGCAATGTACCTCCGTGTTTCTGTGCTTCCGTGGCAAAAAACTGTAAACCGCCAATTGAAAACTGGCAATGAGAATTGTTTAAATTGAATTTATATATATGACTGGAGCATCGTTAATATTTTGGATTGTTTGCGCGATACCGCTAATCGGTATTTTATATTGGTTGATCAGAAATGACAAAAACAAACTAAAAGGAAGCTGGGGGGTGATTATTTTAGGTGCTTTGGTTATTGCCGCACTTTTGGTAATTGTGTATGTAACCAAAGATTTTAACGCCATTTTTAGCCAGAATTAATAACGGTGCCTTTTCAATAAAGGCCTGTGCTATAAAATATTATAACATATAAAGCAAAACGCCCTGCTAAAAATATTTAGCAGGGCGTTTTTAATATTATTGAATTTAAGATAGGCTTATTTCTCAGCCAATTTATCGCCGGTTACTTCGGCTTTAATTTTAATTTCTAATTCTTCTGCAAGTTCAGGGTTGTCGCTTAACAATTGTTTTACGGCGTCTCTACCTTGGCCAAGTTTGGTATCTCCGTAAGAGTACCAAGAGCCTGCTTTTTTGATGATGCCGAAGTCAACACCTAAATCTACAATCTCTCCGTTTTTAGAAATACCTTCACCAAACATTACATCAAATTCTGCAATGCGGAAAGGTGGAGCCACTTTATTTTTAACGATTTTTACTTTCACACGGTTACCGGAAACTTCATCAGAATCTTTGATCTGTGATATACGACGGATATCTAAACGTACCGATGCATAAAATTTCAACGCATTACCACCGGTTGTGGTTTCAGGGTTGCCGAACATTACACCAATTTTATCACGTAATTGGTTAATGAAAATACAGCAACATCCGGTTTTCGAAATTGTTCCGGTTAATTTACGTAGCGCCTGACTCATTAAACGGGCGTGTAAACC
>NZ_JBFTRT010000656.1:0-5834 GCF_056399685.1 Pedobacter sp. 01N416 | reverse complement strand
CTTGGATATTGATGCCGACAACGATGGAATTATAGATATTATTGAAGGTTTACCAACTACTTTATATGCTGCGCCTACTGGATCGGATACAGACGGGGATGGCATTGATGATGCCTATGATGTAAATAATGGTGGACTTATTTCTGGTTATTCTAACGTAGATGGAGGTAATGCACCCGATTACGTAGATACTGATGCCGAAAACGATGGATTTAGAGATTGGCTCGAAAATGCAGTAACTAGCCCATTAGAAGTTGATCTTAAAAACAATCAAACAGGTGCGTTAATACCTGATGAAATTATGGATCTATTACCTGATGCTGATGGCGATGGGTTAGCTGATATTTATGACAATGACAATGGAAATACCAATCCAATAGGTTACGCCACCAATGGAGGTCAAACACCGCTTTCAATGCCTGATGTTCAGGTACCGGGAGGAGAAAGAGATTGGAGAAGTTCATCAGATTATGATAAAGATGGCATTCCTGATGGAGCTGATCTGGATGATGATAACGATGGTATTTTAGATACTGTAGACGGCATGCTTGATACAGGTGGCAGAGATGGTTTACCGAACTATCATGACCTGGATTCGGATGGCGATGGTATTCCAGATGTAATCGAAGCTGGTGGCTCAGATTCAGATAATAATGGTTTGCCAGGAATCGGTTTAATCGGCTCCACTAATGTAGATGCCAATGGAGTTCCTTTGGCTGCAAACGGAGGCTATACTCCACCAGACAAAGACGGTGATGGTACCCCTAATTTCCTGGATCCTGATTCGGATAATGATGGTATTAATGATGTAATAGAAAACGGTGGACCTGATGTAGATGGTGATGGAAAAGTGGGGACAGGTTTAGTTAATGATTTTGATAATGACGGTATTGTTGATATTGTCGATGATTATAATAATACTACGGGTACTTTAGCTGGCGATCCTTCAGGTACTCCGATAACGGTTAAAGATAACGACGGTGATGGTATTCCGAATTACCTTGATCTAGATTCTGATGGTGACGGTATTAAAGATTCGGTAGAAGGGGTAACAGATATAGATGGCGATGGTATTCCGAATTTCTTAGACCTTGATTCTGATGGAGACGGTATTCCTGATAATATCGAAGCACAGRGTACCGCCGGCTATGTTACACCTTCAGGCGTTGATGCCAATAATGATGGTTTAGATGATGCTTACGGACCTAATGGAATTTCAGTTGTAAATACAGATGGTGCAGACCAACCAGATTACATGGATTTAGATTCAGATAATGATGGCGACAGCGATACCATAGAGGCGTACGATACCGATAATAATGGTATTGCTAATATAGTGGCGTTGGGTACTGATGCAGATAAAGATGGTTTGGATGATGCTTTTGATAATAACGATACTGCATATAATTCAACAAATGGCCAAACGCCTACCTCATTCCCTAACTTAGATACTCCGGCAACAACAGAAAGAGATTGGAGAGAGGATTATAATATTGCACCAATTGCAACTGTTCCAACTTCAATTTCGATAATTGAGGATACGCCAAATGCAGTAAGTGGAATCAGCTTTGCCGATGCCGATGCCGGCAATCTGAACGTTGTAGTTACATGGAGCGTTCCATCCGGACAGGGAACTTTAACCGCCATTAGCGAAGCGGGCATAGCCATTGCTGGAACGGGTACTAATGCAATAACGATTACAGGAAGCATAAGTGCAATTAATAGTTTTATTGCAGCCAATAAAGTAACCTATGCGCCTTTTGCAAACGCAAATGGCAATGTTACCTTAACTGTAAATATTAACGATCAAGGTAATACAGGCGGGCCAGCGTTAAGCGATACAAAAACGGTAACATTAAGTATTCAGCCGGTCAACGATATTCCTTCAGTAGCCAATGTTGCTAAAAATGGAACTGAAGATATCAATGTTGTTTTTACAACAACAGATTTTACCAGTCAATTTACAGATGTAGATGGCACATTAGCTAAAATACAGGTGTTAACTTTACCTCCAGCTGCACAAGGAATACTTAAATTGAATGGGGTAGATGTGGCCGTTGGACAGGAGATTACAGCAGCAGATTTAGTCAATCTTATTTTTGTGCCTGCGCCTAACTTTAACGGTAGTGTATCATTTAGTTATAATGGTAGCGATGGAACTGATTATGCAAATGCGCCAGCAATTGTGAACATTAATATCACCGCCGTTACTCAGGGAGTGTTGAAACTTAACGGAACTAATATTGTTGCCGGGCAAGAAATAGCAGTGGCAGATTTGGCGAACATTACATTTGTTCCTGCGGCGAACTTTAATGGTTCAGTTACCTTTAAATGGAACGGAAGCGATGGTACAGCATATGCAACTGCACAAAATGATGTAAACATTATTATTGCGCCGGTTAATGATGTACCAACTATTACCAATATTAATTTAACTACTGTAGAAGATGTTAACCTGTCATTTACGTTAGCAAACTTTACCAGCAATTTTAGTGACCTGGAAGGAGATGCCTTATCAAAAATACAGGTGTCAAATCTTCCTCCAAATGTACAGGGTACACTATTGCTAAATGGTTCTGTAGTATCTTCTGGCCAGGAAATATTGGTGTCCGAAATTTCTAATCTGGTTTTTATTCCGGCACTAAACTTTAATGGAAATGTTAGTTTTAACTGGGCCGGAAACGATGGTACATCATACTCAGCAATTGGTAGTGTTAATATATTGGTTACCCCGGTAAATGATCAGCCAGTTGTTGATGATTTTGGTAAAACAGGAGATGAAGATGCAGTTATCCCTTTTACTCTAACAGATTTTACCGATCGTTTTACCGATGTGGAAAACGATGTCTTAACAAAAATTCAGATCGTAAGCCTTCCTGCTAATGGTCTACTTAAATTAAATGGGGTAGACATTACTACAGGACAGGAAATAAATAGGGCCGATTTAGATAAAATAACATTCGTACCTAATGCCAATTTTAATGGTTCGTCTAGTTTCAACTGGAATGGTTCTGATGGAACAGCTTACGCCAATGCTATTAAAAATGTCAACATTACAATAAATCCAATAAACGACGCACCTTCATTTGTAAAAGGAGCAGATCAGCTGGTGAATGCGGCCGCTGGTGCGCAAACCGTAAATAATTGGGCTACAGCTATAGCGGCTGGTCCGGCTGATGAAGTTGCAAACCAAACGGTCAACTTTGTAGTGAGTAATAACAGTGGCACCTCGTTCTAACAGACAACGCAAACACCTTGGTAAACACACCGGTTACTACCGATGTTAAAACCAATGATGGTGCAACAGCTACCAATACAACTGTATTAGCAGGGAATGGTGCACATGGTACAACCACAGTTGATGCAACCGGAAAAGTTACTTATACACCAAATGCAGGTTATACCGGAACGGATAGTTATACTTATACTTTAACAACAGCTGATGGGGTAGTGAGYGATCCGATTACGGTTAATGTGAGTATCTATCCAACTGTGGTATTATCAGGACCAACATCGGTTAATGAAAATGCAGGAGCGGTTAATTATACGGTTACCCTTACGGGAACAGCCGGAACAACCCTAGCATCGCCAGTAACTGTGGTTACCGGAATAACGCCAAATACCACAAATGCTGCAGATTATAACTTTAGCAGCTCGACCGTTACTTTCCCAGCGGGATCGGTTGTTGGGGCAGCAAGTGGTACCATCACTTTCCCTGTGGCCATAGTTGATGATAATATTCTTGAAAATACAGAAGATTATACAGTTTCTATAGGATCGATTACCGGTCCGGCATCTTTAGGCAATGCAAGTGTAAACACATCAATTGTTGATAACGATAACGCTTCTATTGCCATCAACAATATTTCGGTTGCTGAAAACATTACCGGCGGTTTAGCCACCTTCACGGTAACCTTAACAGGATCAGTACAGAACAGCTTCACGGTTAATTTTGCTACTGCCGATGGCACAGCAGTTCAACCGGGCGATTATACCACAACTACTGGAACGGTTACCTTCCCGGCAGGATCGGTAAGTGGCGCTACGCAAACTTTTACCATTCCGGTGATCAACGATAATATTACCGAAACTAGCGAAACTTTTACAGCGACACTTTCAGGAATAACCGGGCCAACAACCATTGCTACAGCAACCGGAACAGCCACCATTACCGATAACGATGCTGCAACGGTAAGTATTTCGGCAACACCAAACAGTTATGGCGAAGCTGCAGGAACGGCTACCTTTACGGTAACCTTAAGTAATGCCATTCAAGATGAATTTACAGTTGATTATAGCACTGTAGATGGCACTGCCACTGCAGGAGCAGATTATACTGCTAAAAACGGAACCATTACTTTCCCGGCCGGATCAGCTGCAGGAGCTACTCAAACCTTTACTGTTGCGATTACGAACGATAATCTGGTAGAGCTAAGCGAAACTTTCGCTGCAACATTAAGCAATGTAACAGGGAATCTGGTAACCATTGCTACCGGAACAGCCACTGCAACCATCACCGATAATGATAGCTCAATTGCAACCATTACGGCCGGAACCACAGGAAATGAAAACGGGCCTGTTAACGGAACATTCACGGTAAGCTTAAGTAATCCATCATCTACAGATACGGAAATTACGTATACTTTGGCTGGAACAGCAACAGAAGGAGCAGATTACGATACCATTGTAACCAAAACGATCACCATTCCTGCCGGACAAACTAGCGGAACAATTACCATACCTGTTAAAACAGATTTGGCTGTAGAAGGAACGGAAACGGTTATTGCCAGTCTCCTTGCTTCAAACAGTGCCTTGGTAAGCATTACTACAGCACCAGCTAGTAAAACGGCAAGTATTAATATTCTGGATAACAATACGGCAACAGTTAGCATTTCAACTAGTCCAACCAGTATTGATGAGGCTGCGGGAACAGCTACATTTACGGTAACTTTAAGTAGTGCCGTTCAAAGTGCATTTGATGTTACTTACGCTACCACAAATGGAACAGCAGTTGCTGGCCTGGATTATACTGCCACCAGCGGAACCTTAAATTTCCCTGCAAATTCTCCTGCGGGTGCTACTTTAACATTTACCGTTCCGATTAATAACGATAATTTAGTTGAACCGAGCGAAACTTTTAATGGAACCTTAACTGGTGTAACCGGCGGATTGGTAACCATCGGAACTGCAATTGCTCCGGTAACCATTACCGATAACGATACTTCTGTTGCTACCATTGCTGCAGGTGTAAACGGTAACGAAACGGGACCAATAAAAGGAACCTTTGTGGTAACCTTAAGCAATCCGGCATCAACCGATACACAACTTACTTATACTTTAGGTGGAACTGCAACCGAAGGAACCGACTACTCGACGATAGTAACCAAAACCATTACTATTCCTGCTGGTCAAACTACAGCAACCATTACCATCGATGTTCAGCCTGATGCTGTTACCGAAAATACAGAAACGGTAATTGCGACTTTAGCCACTTCGAACAGTGCGGTAACCGTAAATACAACGCCAGCAAGTATCAATATTATTGATGCCAATACGGCGAGTATTAGTATTTCGACTACGCCTACCATTAATGAAACAGCAGGCACCGCAACCTTTACAGTTACGCTGAACAATGCGGTTCAAAACCCGTTCAGTGTAAATTACAGTACAACCGATGGTACTGCTTTGGCAGGTTTAGATTACACCACTACAATCGGAACATTAAACTTCCCGACAAATGCTGCGGCAGGAAGTATATTAACTTTTACAGTTCCGATAAACAATGATAATATTGCCGAAGCATCCGAAACCTTTAGCGCTACACTGAGTGGAAT
>NZ_JBFTRT010000655.1:0-2604 GCF_056399685.1 Pedobacter sp. 01N416 | reverse complement strand
GAGTATACTGTGCAGGCATATATGGTACAACCAAGCGCAAAAGTAGCGGTTAAAATAATAGTTGCACAGCCCGAAGTTATATTGGCACAGTGGGAATATCCCGAAGGTGGTAAAAAAACAAAAACAGGCTGGGGCGAACCAAACCATGCCTACATTAAATTTAAAGCGGCAGAAGGTTTAATTGTAAATTTAGAATATGGTTATTTAGATCACAGCAGCAAAGCGAGAGCCATCCACGTGATTACAGGCTTCAGAGTCCCTCAAAATCAAATATTAGATTTAGAGAAATACAATTTCATCCCCAATGCAGATAAGTATCAAAAACTGCTAAAAGAAGGGACAGCATTTTACTTCAAAGTATACTCGACTGATAAAAAATATGAAATCTTAAATGGGAATATTCCTCAACCGCTGCAAAAACTAAAACTGGTTACCAAAGAAGAAATTGTAAGCATCGAATTTTTAACCGACAACAAACCGGTTATCCAAGCACTATACGGCAGCAAAATGAAATGCCGCATCCGCACGCGTAACCTAAGTGCAAAAAATGTATCTGTAAAAATTTACAGAAAAGAAAGCCGCCTTGGATTCGACAATTTAAGGAAAGATACACTTGTACACCATAAAGAATACCCTTTAAATGATAACGGTATTGTTGAGTTTGATTTCATATTGGCCAAAAGCTGGGAGAAAAGTTATAGTGAAAAACTGCATCGTTTTTATGCCATGATAGAAGAAATGGAGTTTTTAGGAACAAGCAATACYTTAGTAGCCTTTAAAAATGATGTACCAGCAAATGGAGGGAAAGCATTGGTGGGCGTGGGGAATCAGGAAGACAACAGTCATAGTGATTGCCCCAGATGTAATAAAGACATTACTACGGTAGAACTAAAACAAATATTTAAAGATGCTGATGATGCCACGCTCACAACGGTTGCCATCACCTACAACAAATACATGGCCGATCTTGGCCTGAATACCTGCTGGGTTAAAGCACATTTTTTTGCCCAGATCCGGGTAGAATCCGGAACTAAACTGCATTTGAAAAGCGGAGAAAACATGAATTACAGTGCAGATACGCTGATCAACGGTAACTTAAATAAAAAAACTGGAAAAAGGGACAATCCGCCTTTTTCGTATTTTACAAAACATAAAGAAGATGCCTATAAATATGGAAGAACCAAAGATCATGAAGCAAATCCGCAAATGATTGCGAATCTTGCTTATGCGGATAAAAACCGCAGTGTTGGAAATAGAATTGGCAATACACAGGAAGGAGATGGCTGGAATTTTAGGGGAAAAGGCTTGATACAACTAACAGGAAGAGAAAATTATAGCAAAGCAAACACTTATACTTTAAAATATGAGCAGGTGGATATCCTTAAAAATTCTGATATTGTAGCTAAGGATATTAAAATTGCGGTACTAACTTCAATGGCGTTTTATAAGTGGAATGGGTTGATTACGAAATCAAATGGGGCACTAGAAAACAAACCAATTTCACAAGGAATAGGTAACGAAGTTGGAGACAGTTATACACTAAAGCAAAATACTTTTGATAATTATAGTTCTAAAGTATTTAAGGTAGGTGAATGTAGCTGGAAAAATATTGACATTAAAATATTGGGTAATCGCGCGCCTTGGATGGAAATAGCATTAAATGAAGCTAAAGTAATGAGAGGTTGTTTGGAGTCAGAAAATCCGATGTATACAAAAGCAAAGGAATACTTGTCTTATTGCAAAAACACTGCTGAGCCAACAAATGGTGAACAAGGTGCATGGTGTGCAGCTTTCATGAATTGGTGCATTAGCAAAACTAAAAATGCAAAAACTAAACTTCCATATAGTCATTTAAATTCAGCCTCATCCTTAGCTCCTATAAGTAATTCTAAATACAAGAAAATACCTGAGCCCATATACGGTTGTTTTGTCGTTTACAAACATACTGACGGTAAACATGGACATACAGGATTACTATTTGGAAAAAACACCAGTGGAAAATATATACTTCTCGGTGGCAATCAAAATGATTCAATCCGATTTAGTGAATATGGTGATTATACAAGTAAAAGTAAGCAGAAAAAATTATACGGCTTTTATATACCTGTGGATTACACTATTAAAGACATAGATAAATTAAATAGCAATGATATTTATGGTGATATACAAGCATTAAATATAAAAATTGGCATTAAAAACAAACCGGATGGAAAAACTAATTAAAAGAAATCATATGTACATTAAAAAAACGTTAATCTACTTCTCTATTATTTTATTATTAATTGCCTGTAAAAATAAGCCCGCTAAAAACAATCAAATAGTTAAAGAAACAGAAATGAATTTAACAAAAAATGAGATTAACGAAATTAAACAACATCTTGAATATCAAAAACAGATGGTAAGTGATGAACTAGATCCAGAAGATCCATATGAATTGACACCTAAAGATTTAGAGTTAGCATCAAAAGTATTACTTCTAGGATTAAAGAATAGTGGTTATAAAGTAGTTAACGATGAAATATTTTATCAAAAGATTAATGAAATATTTGGCATAAAGAACTTAAAAACTTCTAACAAAATAAATATAACAGACAACTACATTAC
>NZ_JBFTRT010000654.1:0-4267 GCF_056399685.1 Pedobacter sp. 01N416 | reverse complement strand
CTACAATAATGATTGGTGCCGATTTAATCTCCAAAATTTTAACAACGGCGAGTGGGTTATTGAAGTTGTATTCTTTTTTATAAACAACCTCGCCAGTCATTAACTGCTTAATGTCTCTTAAAAACTGTTCGCTATCAATGGTAGAAGGGAGGTCGAAGTTGTATAACTTGTTTTCTTCCTGCGTCATCTCGCCCGCTGGGATATAATAGTCATCTTGCGATACGAGTGTTACTTCATCCTGTTTAAAATGGTGAAGAAAACAGTTTAAGAAAAATGTTTTACCAGATCCGCTACCACCGGCAATACCAATTATAAATGGCTTTTTGTTTAAACTCATTGAGCACTATATGTTAAATTGCAGAAAAAACGTTTGTCTAAAGCGCCCAATGAATCGGCTACAGCTTTAGTCATTACAATTATAACATCTTTTGTGGATTCGTTCTCCGTAAATTTACCAACAACTTTGGCAAAGGTAGTGCGGTTGGTCATTGGGTTGGTAATCTTAATTACCCTGCCCACAGGTGCGGTACGGTGTAAAACCAACATTTTTGTTCCGTCCAGGTCCTGATCTGCAATCCAAACTGCGGTTCCTTTTTCTTCGATCTGACTTAAACCATATACGCTCGGGTCGCGGCGAAGTTTAGGGTCTTTAACCATGGTGCTATCTGGTTCGTTTTCCTGCTCTTCTTTCGATAAATCATTAACCGATTTAGGTTGTGGCGGTTTAGGAATAATCAGTTTCTGATCAACTTTAATTGCGTTGTCTTCCAGTTTATTTGCTGTTCTGATCTGATAAGCCGTTAAATTGTATTTTTTAGCAATGGTAAAAATGTTTTCTCCAGTAGCAACGGTATGAATAAAACTTTCTTCTTTAGTTGCTTGTGCTTCTTTAACTTTTGCTTCTACCTCTTTAACTTTTGCTTCAGCTTGTTTTTCTTTCGGAACCTGAACATCTGTAATAATCCCTCCCGGTACTTTTAAAACCTGTCCAATGGTAATGGCGTTATCAGGCAAATCGTTCAGTTTTCTAATCTGGTAAGCGGTAATGCCGTATTGTTTAGCGATGGTGAAAATAGTTTCGTTCCTTAAAACAGTATGTGTGCCGGCCGCATCTGTAGATTTGTTCTCCTGAACAGGTTTTTCTTCAGCAGCAGATACTACTTTGTTCTCATCAATGTTTTTAGTTGCCGGAATTTTAAGTTTCTGACCGATACGCAAGTTATTTCCTGAAAGATTGTTGGCTTTTTTTACTTCTTCAACAGTAGTGCCGTATTTCTCGGCTATTTTGCCTAAAAACTCCTTAGGCGCAACAGTATGCTCGATCATGGTTTGATCAGCAGATGATGCATTGGCTTGAAGCGTTTCTGTATTGTTTTTCGCTGGTGGCGTTACCGGAGGAGCTGTTGCAGTTTGTTCTCCATTTTTAGCAGGGATTTTTAAAACCTGACCGATACTTAAATTGCTGCTGCTAAGATTGTTTAAAGCTTTAATCTCATTAATGGTTGTGCCATATTTTTCGGCGAGCATGTTTAAGTTTTCTTTTGGCTTGATGGTATGCTCTATTATATTGCCAGTAGAAGCGCTTTGATTTTGTGTGCTGTTAACTGATCCTGTTACGGTAAAAGGAATATTTGTTGGTACTTTAATGATTACCCCAACAGCAAAACTKTTATAAATTTGGGTTGTTACGTAGACATCAAAAACATCATAAATAATAAAAAAATGGACGCTAAAGAAATAAGCTTAAACGAAAAAGAAGTTAAACCAGTTGTAGATCTTTTAAACGATTATTTGGCTAATTATCATATTCATTATCAAAAACTAAGAGGTTGCCACTGGAATATTAAAGGTCAGAACTTTTTTACTTTACATGTTAAGTTTGAAGAATTATATACCAATGCACAATTAACTATTGATGAGATAGCCGAGCGTGTATTAACCTTGGGTAAAGCACCGCATAGCCGTTTTGCCGATTATATAAAAGAATCTCAAATTAAAGAAATTGATACCATTGGCCTTAAAGATCTTGATATGGTTGATGCCATCTTAGATGATATGGCTGCATTGATCGAATTGGAAAGAGGACTTTTAGAAGCTACAGATGCGGCCGGAGACGATGGTTCTAACGATATGGTTAACCGTTTTATGCAGTTTAAAGAGAAAAATACCTGGATGTTGCGCTCTTTCGCAGGAAAGAAATAATATAATTTAGGTGGTTAAAAGCCTTATGTAAGTAGCTTTATTGTAAAATCTGCTTATATGAGGCTTTTTTGTTTCGGAGAAAATCTAATTATTTATCTTTGGGCATGGCATACAAAAGTTTAGCAGAATGTGTATCCGATCTCGAAAAGCACGGTCATTTAATCAGAATAAAAGAAGAAGTAGATCCCTATTTAGAAATGGCAGCCATCCATTTAAGGGTTTACGAAAATAAAGGACCAGCAATACTATTCGAAAAAGTTAAGGGAAGTCCTTTTCCTGCTGTTTCAAACTTGTTTGGTACATTAGAGCGATCGAAATTTATTTTTAGAGATACTTTACCAAAAGTACAACAGCTGGTATCGTTAAGGAATGATCCGATAAAAGCATTAAAAAATCCATTTAAATATGCGGGTTCAGCAATGTCGGCTTTATCGGCCTTGCCACTTAAAACACCTTCTGCAAAAAGCAAATTTTTAAAAACAAGTATTGGTCAGTTACCACAAATTGTAAACTGGCCTATGGACGGTGGCCCTTTTGTTACCATGCCGCAGGTTTATACTGAAGATATAGATAAACCAGGCGTTTTAAATGCAAATTTAGGCATGTATCGCATCCAATTGGGTGGGAACGATTATATCCAGGATCAGGAGATCGGGTTGCACTATCAGATCCATAGGGGGATTGGCGTACATCAGTCTAAAGCCAATGCACTAGGCCAACCCTTAAAAGTGAGCATTTTTGTTGGCGGACCTCCATCACATCCTTTAGCAGCAGTGATGCCTTTACCGGAAGGATTATCGGAAATGACATTTGCAGGTGCATTGGGCGATAGGCGTTTCCGTTATTTTTATGATGATGAAGGTTTTTGCATTTCTGCAGATGCCGATTTTATTATTACCGGAACGGTTTACCCAAATGAAAATAAGCCAGAAGGGCCTTTTGGCGATCATTTGGGGTATTACAGTTTAACGCATCCTTTTCCTTTGATGAAAGTGCACAACGTATATCATAAAAAGGATGCCATTTGGTCGTTTACGGTTGTTGGTCGTCCGCCACAGGAGGATACCAGTTTCGGGGCTTTGATCCATGAAATTACAGGCTCGGCCATACCACAGGAAATACATGGTTTAAAAGAAGTTCATGCGGTTGATGCGGCTGGCGTTCACCCTTTGCTCTTTGCCATCGGCAGTGAGCGTTATACCCCATATTTAAAAGCGCGCAGGCCTCAGGAAATATTAACCATAGCGAACCATATACTGGGAAAAAACCAATTGAGTCTGGCTAAATACCTGTTTATTGCAGCCAAAGAAGATGATCAGCATTTAAGTACGCACCATATTGAAGCATTTCTTACCCATATTTTAGAACGGATCGATTTAACGAGGGATGTTCATTTTTATACCAATACTACAATTGATACACTTGATTATAGCGGTGATGGACTAAACAGCGGATCGAAGGCAGTAATTGCTGCAGCAGGAGATAAGCAGCGTGAACTTTGGAATAAGATTCCTGAAGGACTGAAATTGTGCGATGGATTTTATCTGCCGAAAATAGCCATTCCAGGGGTTTTGGTTTTAGAAAGCAACAAATATTTAAATCCCGAGAAAACAGCTGCTGAAATTGCTTTATTGAATATGGCCATGATGGATCAGGATTTATCAGGCTTACCTTTAATTATATTGGCTGATGATGCAGAATTTACGGCTGCCAATATTGAGAACTTGGTTTGGGTAGCTTTTACAAGGAGCAACCCGGCAGCTGATATTTATGGTATTAACGATTTTACCATTAATAAACATTGGGGCTGTAAAGGTTCGTTGATTATTGACGCAAGGAAAAAGCTCCACCACGCACCTGAATTGATCAAAGATGAGGCTGTGGAAAAAAAGCTGGATGTTTTGGCTCAAGAGGGTGGAAGCCTGTATGGAATAATTTAGTTGAATAATTAAAATAAAAAATTGTTTCTTAAGCATACATAGGCCATGCTTTCAACTTCTGGGCTAATTACTTTTTTATGGGTGCTACTTGTACCTGCAATCGCTTAGTTTAACCAACCCAAACC
>NZ_JBFTRT010000653.1:0-2615 GCF_056399685.1 Pedobacter sp. 01N416 | reverse complement strand
TTCGATAAACGTGCGATATCGACCATTGAAGTTAACTGCCAAAGACGGATATTTTTGAGATACAACAAATCAAATGGCCGATCTGGTGCAATTTCCTGTCCGATGTAAATATCGTACTCCACTCCATCAGTTCTGAATTTGGCAAAATAACAAGGGTATGAAGCCTGTAAATTAGCCTGCGATTTTTCGAGGTACTGACTCACTTCGGTATTGATCAGCTGCATCGAAATTTCCAACTGCCTGCGATTTGCAAAAGCAGCGCCAGTTTCTGGAACAATTACTTCGAAATAACGATCTACAAATTCAGCTGTTATCGGGTAATTTCCTTTTATAATTGATAAGAAAGGGTAAACTTCGATTTCTAAAAACTCGTTCAGTTTATTTTCTTCGTTTGATGAAGCAAAATCGCCGATGCGTTTAATCCAGTCTTTACAATTGAACAATAGTTTATCGGTAAGTTCTAAAGAAACATGCTTACGGATGGCTTTTAAAGTATCAATTAAACTATTTAACTGCACTTCCATATCATCTTTTAAAGCTTTATTTCGCTCTATTGTAGAATTACGGATATCAATTGCGCCAAACAGCGGATACATATGTTTAAAGGTGATCGTTTCGATTTCCTTTAATTTATGGTAACTGTTATTCTGCTGAAGAAAATGCCAAACAGCTTCGTTAAATTTCCATTGTACCGATGGTTGCAAGGCGGTAAACTTATCCATCAGCACTTCGTCCATTTTAGCATCAAATTCTTCGATACTGTATTGGAAAAGTTGACCGATTAAAGGCATTGCCGGGCGTAACCTCGATAAAAGTTTATCATCAACCACTACTTCCTCATTCGAATAAACCTCTAAAACGCCAGCCAACTGCGTATTGTAATATACAGGCAGTACTGAGTAAGAACAAACACCAGCGGCTTTTAAAACCCTTAAAAAAGGATCTTTATCAATCTGATCGTCATTAATAGCGCTTACAAAAATCGACCTTGGATTTTCTTTATACTTATCAACCAACGAATAAAAAACTTCTTCTTCGAGATTGGATGATTTTGCCGAATTAATCAGCATACTTTGTGAAAACTCCTGATTATCGAAAACGAGCTTATTGTTAACGGTTAAAAAAGGCATTAAACCAAATTCGAGTTTTCCGTTTCCGCTAAGCGTTTTTAAAGCGTGGATTACGTGTGTATAGGCTTCGGTTTGATAACTGTGATTAACAAGCGCATCGCGGATACCATCTATAGCATGTTGCAAGGTCACATCTGTTATTGAGATGATGCTGAATCCTTCAAAGTGAAAATCTTGTAAAGGCAGGTGTTTTACCAGGTATTCCAGTTCGGTTTCGTCTTGAAAATGCTTGCCCAGTTCTTCAAAATTAAGTTCAGGTAAATCGCCCTTATGCATAATATCTACAAACTTCGTATCGGTTTGGATATTATAGTATTGTGTCAGTTTTGTTTCCTGATTAATGTGCGCATAAATGATCTCATTTTTCAGCACTGAAGTAAAATTATAAAAACGGCCTAAAATAACATTGTAAATAAACTTAAGCTGTTTTTTCTCAATAGGCTCGTTGTCTTTCGTTACTTTATTTTTAGGATCATGATCCTTAAAAAATTTATAGAATGCATTGGTGCTAAAGAAAATCTGATCTGGAATTGGGGTACTTAAAGCCCAAAACAAATCATCTTCATTATCCATTAAAGGGGTTAGAATGGTAAAAATTAATTCTAAGGTATCTTTATATTGAGATAAATCTTCGGCACTGATGTTGCCAAGCAGCACATCGTCTTTTTCAATTTTTTGAAGTAAAAACCTGTAAAATTCAGATTTTACCGATTTTTCTGTTTTCAATCTGCCTTTTAAATATTCCACAAGTGGGCGGAAAGACAGAGATGATTCTACCTGGCAATGTATACATTCGTTTTTATGTATCTGTATTACATTGGTATTCATTGTATAAGTTTTGCTATAGTGTAAATTTTATTGTTATCTATTTAATTACTAATTCATTGCAAAGATACATACTCATTAAAGCAATGTTCGTCTGCTGAACGTAATACTTGGATATTACATCTATTAATATGTTACACAAATTTAGTACCTAAAATTAAGCGATACGTATGGGTACCAGCCATCAGACGAGTGTCCCATTACAAAACGCACAACTGTAAGTGATGCTGGTGCAAAATAAACGCCCCCTCCTACACCATGGTGCCATAATGTAGAAGTTTCGTCACGTTTCCAAACCCTACCTACATCATAAAAACCCAATAAGCCAACTTGTCCGGGTAAAACATAACTAACCAGATCGCCAAGCTTGGCCCTAAGCTCTAAGTTGTTATAAAAAGTATGTTCGCCGGCAAACCTGAACTGGCGATACCCTAAGAGATTCCCTTGTCCGCCCAGATATAAGGCCTGATAAAAAGCTGGTTTACCAATAGTTACCCCTCCACCAAAACGATCTGCCAAAATGAAGTTTTTTCTGCCATCAAGGTTTTTGTACAAAGCTATACTGGCCGTAAACTGTCCGTAAGAATTTGAGTATTTGTTAACGCCTTTATAACCCAAAAGTTTAAAATCAACATAACTGCCCAAAGTTGGTAACAAATC
>NZ_JBFTRT010000652.1:0-2616 GCF_056399685.1 Pedobacter sp. 01N416 | reverse complement strand
CCACAAACCAACCACATGAATAACTAACTTATTATAATAAAATGAAATACTTAAAACTAATAATTATCCTGCTTTCGGCATCCACTGCTTTTGCGCAAAGTGATACAGGATATCCAAAAGCTAATTACACCAAAAAAGAAGTTTATATCCCAATGCGCGATGGAACTAAACTTTTTACCGCCATCTACACACCTAAAGATGCAGCCAAGGATAAAAAATATCCGATGATAATGCAACGTACCTGTTATAGCATTGCCCCATATGGCGAAGATAAATTTCCTGCAAAATTAGGCCCGTCAGAATTGATGATGAAAGAGGGCTATATCATGGTGTATCAGGATGTGCGCGGTCGCTGGAAAAGCGAAGGCACCTGGACCAATATGACCCCTGTTATCGATAACAAAAAAAGCAAAAAAGAGGTTGATGAAGGTTCTGATACTTACGATACCATTGATTGGCTGGTTAAAAACATAGCCAATAACAACGGCAAAGTTGGCCAATGGGGAATTTCTTATCCAGGCTTTTACACTGCTGCAGGAATTTTAAGCAATCATCCTGCTTTAAAAGCCTCATCGCCACAAGCGCCGATTTCAGATTTCTTTTTTGATGATTTCCACCACAACGGATCATTTTTGCAGAGTTATTTCATGACCTTTCCGGTATTTGGTGTGCAAAAAATCGATACTACCGCTAAAGCCTGGTATAATAACCAGTTAATCCTTCCAAAAACAAAAGATGGTTATCAGTTTGCGTTAGATTTAGGCCCTTTAAGCAATGCAGACAAATATTACAAGGATAATTTTTTCTGGCAAGAAACCGTTAACCACCCAAACTATGATGAGTTTTGGCAAAAACGTGGATTATTAAAACATTACAATACCATTAAACCTGCGGTGATGGTAGTTGGTGGATGGTACGATGCCGAAGATCTGTCTGGCCCGCTAAACATTTATAAAACCATCGAAAAGAAAAACCCTAAYGCCTACAATACGATTGTAATGGGACCATTTGGGCATGGAAGATGGAGCCGCGAAACCGGTCATACCATGCATAGTAATGTGTATTTCGGAGATAGCATTGCTACCTTCTACCAGAAAGAAATTGAAGCTAAATTCTTTAATCACTTTTTAAAGGGCAATGGCGATAAAAACGCTGGCCTGCCTGAAGCCTATATGTTCGATACCGGTAAAAAACAATGGGAAACTTTTGCCAAATGGCCAACAGAAAAGGCGACTAAACAAAAATTATATCTGGGTGCTGATGGTAAGCTCAGCATGACTGCACCTGGTGCGGCCAGTTCAGTAAACTATATTAGCGATCCATTAAAGCCTGTTCCATATACCGAAGATTTAACCACTACATTGGGCTTTACACCACATAATTACATGAGTGAAGACCAACGTTTTGCAGGCAGAAGACCAGATGTATTGGTCTATCAAACCGATATATTGGATACCGACATTACCTTAGGAGGCGAAATTATGTCGCACCTTAAAATTGCAACCACGGGTACCGATGCAGATTTTATTGTAAAGCTGATCGATGTTTATCCTGCCGATGAGCCGAACAACTCTTACATGCCAAACAAGAATATCATTTTGAGCAATTACTGGCAAATGGTGCGTTCGGAAGTTATGCCTGCACGCTTCCGCAATAGTTTCGAAAAACCCGAGGCCTTGGTAGCCAACCAGAAAACGGATGTGAACTTTCAGCTACAGGATGTATTACACACCTTTAAAAAAGGACACCGGATTATGATCCAGGTGCAGAGTACAGCATTCCCTTTATTTGCACGTAATCCACAAAAATTCGTAGAAAACCCATATAAAGCAACAGAAGCCGATTATATTAAAGCTACGCAAACTGTATTTAACGATAGTTTTATCGAAGTTGATGTGATAAAATAAGCCTGAGCTTGTCGAAGGACCCGCTTAAATACCCTCTAAGGTGTTTCGACAGGCTCAACATGACAGCATCTGAGGTGAAATCGCCTTTATGATACACCCTCATAAATAACCGATCGTTTATAACGATCAACAAAAACATAACAAATGAAAAAGTTACTATTCATCCTTGCCATCAGCATCAGCATTTCGGCTGTACAGGCACAGATGCTTGGCAAAAACCAGGTAAACTCAAGGGCCGATAGCCTCCGCGGAACACTTACCCCTTTACGTACCTGCTACGATATTAATTATTACCACTTAGATGTGAAGATCGATATCGACCAAAAATCAGTTAGCGGAAGCAATGAATTTGCTTTTACCGCCACACAGGATTTCACCAAATTACAGTTCGATCTTTTTGATAACTTAAAAGTAGATAAAGTGGTATATAAAGGTGCCAGTTTACCTTTTACCCGAGAATATAATGCGGTTTTTGTAACCTTTCCTAAAGCAGTTAAAAAATGAAGTAAAGATAGATTTATCGTTTTCTATTCTGGTAATCCTACTGTTGCCAAAACACCCCCTTGGGATGGCGGTTTTATCTTCAAAAAAGATGAAGCCGGCAATCCTTTTGTTTCCGTAGCCTGCCAGGGTTTAGGCGCAAGTGTATGGTGGCCAAATAAAGATCACCAGAGCGATGAAGTAGATAGTATGTTAATCAGCATTAGTG
>NZ_JBFTRT010000651.1:0-3281 GCF_056399685.1 Pedobacter sp. 01N416 | reverse complement strand
CCTAAACAAAAGCCAGGTTTTAGAGGGTTATTTCAACTATGATAAAACTTTTGGAAAACATAGTTTAAAATTGCTTGGAGGTTATTCATGGCAAGAAGATAGAACGAATGACGGTTTTGGCGTAACTACACAAAATTTTTCAAATGATAATTTAGGCTATAACAACCTGTTTTTGTCTAATCCAAGTTTGCTCTCTCAAATAGCCTTTAATAATGCGCCAATATCTACTTTAAGATTAATTTCATATTATGGCAGGGTTCAGTACAACTATAATGAGAAATATTTATTTCAGGCATCTTTAAGAGATGATGGCTCTTCCGCATTCGGAAAAAATAATCGTTGGGGTCTATTCCCGGCTGTTTCTGCAGGCTGGAGAATTATTGGCGAAGATTTCATGCAGTCGGTTCCGGTGATTAGTGATCTAAAACTTCGTGCTGGTTATGGCGTATCTGGTAACAGTTTAGGTTTCGACGCCTTCTCTTCATTATTAATTTATGGAACACTTTCTGGAAGTAATAAATTTTTAAACAACGGTTC
Source organism: Pedobacter sp. 01N416 (assembly GCF_056399685.1). Lineage (NCBI taxonomy): Bacteria > Pseudomonadati > Bacteroidota > Sphingobacteriia > Sphingobacteriales > Sphingobacteriaceae > Pedobacter > Pedobacter sp. 01N416. Next base: position 2,744 of record NZ_JBFTRT010000651.1, on the reverse strand, counting down.
TATCAGTAATGCGATTGGTCCGGTTAGAAACCCGAATCCAGATTTAAAATGGGAAAGTACAGCAACAACCAATATAGGTTTAGATTTTGGTTTATTTAAAAACAGGATTACGGGTTCGTTAGATTTTTACGTGAAACAAACATCAGATTTGATTTACGACCGTTACGAAGTATCTACAACACAGTTTTTCTTACCAACCATTACAGCCAACGTTGGTAAAATCAAAAATACAGGGGTAGAATTTTCATTAAATGCTACAGTTTTCCAAACAGATAGTTTCAGATGGACAACCTCGCCAAATATTGCGCACAATAAAAACGTAGTGGAAACTTTATCTGATGAATTCTATAAAATTCCATTCATTCAAACAGCTCAGCTTGGTGGCAAAGGTCAGTCGGGCAATTTCAGTCAGTTAGTTCAGCCAGGTTATGCATTGGGCACTTTTAACCTTTGGAATTATGCAGGTAAAAATGCTGCAGGTGTAAGTACATACATCAATGCTGCTGGTCAAACTATTGCCACACAGCCTTTAACCACTGATGCAAAAATTGCTGGCAACGCCCAGCCTAAATTAATTTACGGATGGGTAAATAGTTTCAGCTATAAAAACTGGGATTTTAACTTTTTAGTTAGAGGCGTTTTGGGTAATAAGATTTTGAATGCTACAAAGGCATCTTTAAATAATCCTGCCGATGCAAAACTCCAAAACATCCCAACCTTTACCCTGGGCGAATCTTTCAATGATATTAATGCATATCTGATTTCAGACCGTTTCCTTGAAAGTGGCTCATACTTGCGTTTGGATAACGCTACGCTTGGCTATACGCTAAAACCTAAAACACCAACCATCAAAGCCATTAGATTATATGTTACCGCAAATAATCTTTTTGTAATCACTAAATACAGTGGTTTAGACCCAGAAATCAACATTGGTGGATTAACGCCTGGAATTGATAACAATAATTATTATCCAAAAACAAGAACCTTCAGTTTCGGTGCAAGTGCATCATTCTAAAAAAAATAAAGATGAAAAAGATTATAATCCTATTTAATATCCTTGCTTGCCTGATGGTATTGGAATCATGCAGTAAGCTCGATGTCGATGTTGAATCGCAATACGTTAAAGATAATTTTCCTTTTACCAATTCAGATTACGCGGCACTTTATGGCACTATGTATTCTAATCTTTCTTCTCAATATGGCGTTCCATATTGGAGAATGCAAGAGCTTTCTACAGATGCCGCAATTATTCCTGCACGCGATGGAAACTTTGATGATGGTGGCCAGTACCGTCAGCTTCATTACCATACCTGGACGATTGATCACCCGAATGTGAGAGATATCTGGCAGTGGGGGTTTGGCGGAATCAATAACTGCAACCGTTTAATCAACCTGACTAGTGAATCTTCAGTTTCGGCTACGCAAAAAAGCAGCAGTTTAGCTGAAGTAAAAGCAATGAGGGCCTTGTATTATTACTTTATGATGGATTTATATGGTAATGTGCCGATTATCGATACTTTTCCAGTGAATACGCTGCCTGGAAACCAAACCAGGGATAAAGTATTTGAATTTATTGAGAAAGAACTTTTAGCCGTTATTCCGCAATTACCAATAAAAGATAATAACAACCGAGTATTGGTTTATGGCCGACCAACCCAGGCAATGGCTTATGCTTTATTAGAAAAAATGTACCTTAATGCTGAGGTATATACTGGCAAACCGAGATATGCAGATGCTGTAATTATGGCTGATAATATTCTGAAAAACACCAACTACGTTTTAGATAACAAATATTCAGATATTTTTGATGTAAACAACGGTCCTCAGATTAATGAAACCATATTCGCTATTCCTTACGATCAGCAGATTCCGGGTAACCAGATTACAAGATTTGGTTTTTACCCTGCATTAGCAGCAGCTTATGGGATTAACGTAGGTTTTAGTATTGCTATGAGCACTACTCCCGAATATTATAATCGTTTTAATTTAAACAATGATATCCGTAACAGTTTCTGGTTAATTGGCAGGAACAACTACACAAATAGAAATTACGCCAGATTTAATCTTGAAACCAGGCAAGCCAATGGATTTGGGTAATACCGTTGCAGATCAGGCTAAAGGTGTTCGATCGGTGAAGTACTGGCCAGATGCAAACGCAATTCAGGCGACACGTTTAAATGGCAACGATATGCCCCTACTCCGTTTGGCAGATGTAATGCTCATGAAAGCAGAAGCAATATTAAGAGGAGCAACTGCTACTACTGTTAATGGCGAGCTGCAAACTCCATTGGTGCTTTTAAATAAAATAAGAAGCCGTGCAGGTGCTGAACTGGCAAGTTCTGCAACATTAACGAACTTATTAGATGAAAGAGCCCGTGAATTTAGCTGGGAAGCATGGAGAAGAAATGACTTAATCCGTTTCGGACAATTTGAAACTGAATATCCGTTACCAAACGATGTACTTTTCATGAATAAGGATATAACCAGAAGAATTTATCCTATTCCAGCAAACGAGTTAAAGCTTAATACAAACCTTAAACAAAACCCTGGGTATTAACAATTAAAAAGGTGTATGAGAATCATCAGTTGCATTAGCCTATTGCTGGTATTACCAGCAATAGCGTTTATTACCGTTAAAGAAGATCCAACCATCAATCAGATTCAGGTAATTGGTTCGCACAACAGTTATAAGCAAGCCATCGATCCGGCATTATTTACCATGTTCAAGAAAACGGATTCGGTAT
>NZ_JBFTRT010000650.1:0-2622 GCF_056399685.1 Pedobacter sp. 01N416 | reverse complement strand
GACTTATACGATTGTCTCAAAGTCTAGTGGATCAAATCCATATAACCAAGTATTCAATATTCCACCGGAGGATTCTAATTCAACTGCATCCATCATTTTCTCAAAATACAAGCAGATTGCTTCTTTACCTTCGGTATCCAATCCAGTTTCATTTCCTTCAATCTTTTCTATTGTAGAGGACATTACTTCACGGAACACACCGTCACTACCATTCTGCTTAACAATGTTCTGGAATTCAGTTACACTATTTTTTAATATTGAAATAACATAGCCATCAGTCAAAGCAAGATTTTCAAGATCCGAGAATATTCCCTCTTCCTTAAGCAATTCAAGTTCTTCAATTTTTTTTGATTGTCCGATCATAAAATCTTTTTTTCTTAATAAATTCTGAAGCCAAAACAGGATTAGCTTCAGAGTCACATTTTTTCGGAATAAATATAAACCAATTTCAATGATCCCTTATCATAATTTTAGACTAAATACCCAGCTTTCAATAAGAACTGCATAAAATAGTTTTGATAAGCCCCCCTAAAATCCAATATTTACGTAAATACCATTAATAAGGAAGTATCCCAGCGTCTCTGCATCCTTACAGGGAACACATTATTGGTAATCGATTGGCAGTTTCCAAGCTTACTAAATCAGATTCTGACTTTTAAAGTATTCGTGTAAATCCATTTCAAAACGATCTAAATCAAAGTCCTTTATTTTTGATTTAAACTTTTCAAAAATCACTAAGGATGCTAAAATCTCCATGGCCAAGATTTTTCTTATTTCCTCGTCATTTGCATTTCTGAAGGCTTCATACTCAAGTTTGACAGTATATTCAAAAGAATCTTCCACTATATAGGGTATACCTTCAACAATCGATTCTTTTCTGCCTTTGGTATACTTCGCTTTCTCATTTTTGAAAAATTTTTCAAAACCGGGAGAGACACAAACTATACCGATGGTGAGGCTTTTGATCCCGCCTCCATAATCCCGATTTTGAAAATACAGCTTAAGCTCATCTGAAACTGAATGGATGATCTTCTATTTACTATTGATTTCCTGCGTAATTGTTACTGCTAATCCTATATTCATATTATTTTACCTAAAAATACGGTTTCCAGGGTATCAAAAATCATTTGTTCAATGCAAAAATAAAGAAAGCTTACCTTAATTAAATTACAAAGCCCGACTGTTAGCCGGGCTAGTATCTACTAACGATTTCATTATACTATTGACAATTACTTGCCTTTATCATAAATCAGGATAAGGTTATTTAATTCCTCAATTTCTTCTGATTTACTATCATCTGCGTAAATYTCGTCAATGCGATTTAACACTAATTCGTATTCGTTTTCTGAGCTGATTTTTCCTTTCTTTAAAATTTTTTTTAGTGCTTTTATGCGAGCCTCATCAACTGCTTCAAAATCAACATTTAACCGTTCTTTAAAAAGCTTTTTCAATTCGAAGGCAACTGACAGTGGCATGTGCCTCATTACCTGATCATCAATATCTTTACTTGCAGCTTTGAGTGGCTTAATTTTTCTTTCCTGATAAGCAATTTCTATCAATTTATTCGTTTCTTGATAAGCTTCAATTAGTTCCCGAGGAATATATCCTTTATCAATCATGAACTGATTAAACAAAAGGCATTTATCTCTTAATATTTTAAAATTGTCGGTTTCCATTTTATACTATATTATTTTATTTAACGAAAGGTCCAAACATCATTTCAAAACGGCCACTTTGCTCCGTAATCGAGCGTCAGTTTGAAGCGAAATGCGGCGTCACTTTGAAAACGGAACGACCGGCCATTTTCCCTGAAATACCCCATATGATCAAACTTCCAGTAATTTTCTTCTTTCTAGGCCATTTTTCAAAATTTCCGAAATAAGGTTTCCATTTGATTGAGAATGTAAAAAATATGAGGTTGAAGCAAACGCTGCGCTGAAGACTACGGACAGTAAGGTCTTTTTTACCTCTGCTTTTGCCATCATTCAAACTTAACCCAGTGAGGGAAGCTAAATGCTAAAACTGAGATGGAAACATTTGCTTTGCTCGCTTATTCCCTAATTCGTCAAGTCTTATCTTCGTGTTTAGATATTGTTGCTTATCAAACAATTGACTAATTCGGTGGAATTCTTGTCTTAAAAACTCAATATGAGTTTGGATGGTAGTGACCTGATTTAGCTCTACTTCATTAAATAATAATGCCTTTATTAAAGCCAAATCATACCAATTCTCTTCCTCTTTATTACTGCGTATATCAACAGTTTCAAAAGATTTTGTACTACTAAATCTTACCGCAAATACATCATTCGCAAATACATCGAAATAATCGTTAAAATACTCCGAAGTATCTTGGTGAACTAACTTAAAGCCATTTAACTTTAAAAAGTTATATATTTCTTCTTTAGTCATTTTAATACCACTTAAATTATTTTATTTCTTTACAATTTTCAAAACCCTTTTGTATTTGAGCATCTCAAATTGATTTGTTTTGCACGCTCTTGGAAAAACGGATGCAGCTGTTGCCCCATCTTCTTCAATCCTGAATACAAGTTCACAACCTTGATAGTAGTAGACATATTCGGCCACATCTATATTGTTATTGTTTTCATCAGAAATCGACTC
>NZ_JBFTRT010000649.1:0-5014 GCF_056399685.1 Pedobacter sp. 01N416 | reverse complement strand
TTATTCTTTCCTTCTCTCAATCTCTCATTCAATAAATTCTAATTCTCAGATGTGGATAATGTATCATTCTCTAACTCAGGTAATCTTTATTTAATAACTCAATAATTCAATCATTCTCTCATTTTCCCCTTGTATCACCGTTAAAAAAAGCTAATTTTGAAGCTCATGGCGTATAAATTTGTTGATAATTACCGAGAACGTGGAGCGAGAAAAAAACTGGTTGAGTTGTTGAAATCTCGCGGAATTGAAGATGAAAATGTGTTAACAGCCATAGGTAAAGTTCCACGTCATTTCTTTTTTGATGAAACTTTCTGGAACCAAGCCTACAAAGATATTGCTTTTCCAATAGGTGATGGGCAAACTATATCCCAGCCTTACACCGTTGCTTACCAAAGTGAGCTTTTGCACATTAAAAAAGGAGATAAGGTACTCGAGATCGGAACGGGTTCAGGCTATCAAACCTGTATTTTAATGGAACTTGGCGCAAATGTTTTTACCATCGAAAGACAAGAAAATATATACAATAGAACCATTCAGGTTTTACCCGGAATGGGCTACCGACCTACTTTTTACTGTGGTGATGGCTCGAAAGGAATTGCTGCCCACGCACCGTACGACAAAATAATCGTTACCGCTGGAGCTCCTTTGGTTCCGGAGATATTATTAAAACAATTAAAAATAGGCGGCATTCTGGTCATTCCGGTAGGAGATGAGAAAACACAGAAAATGGTTACTGTTATCCGCGTAAGCGAAACCGACTACGAAAAAATTGTGTTGGATACCTTTAGGTTTGTACCTTTAGTGGGCGACCAAGCGTGGTAAACAAGTTTGGAGATCGGAGTTTTGAGTAAAATTCAACTCCTAATTTTAAATGTGCAGTCTGATGTTACCATCTGACTAATAAGTATATTAAGAAAAGATTGGCTATTGGTGAATTAAGAGCAAAAATAGATTTAGTGTCAGATAGGAATATCTGACACCACGAAAAAGACTCAGGACTAAAGGCTCATGACTGCTGACTAAACTACCGCTTCATCGCTCTATCCAACTCACGTTTGGTATCTCTATCTTTGATGCTATCGCGTTTGTCGAATTCTTTTTTACCTTGAGCCAGTGCAATTTCTATTTTAGCGAAACCTCTTTCGTTGATGAAAATGCGTAATGGAACGATGGTATAACCTTTTTCTTCGCCTTTAAGCTTTAATTTTCTAATTTCTTTCTTCTGTAGTAATAAGGCGCGATCGCGTTTAATATCGTGATGATAGAAAGAGCTGTGTGTATATTCCGAAACATGAAGGTTGCGCACATACAGGTTCCCCCCAATAAACATGCAAAATGCATCTGTCATGTTGGCTTTACCTTGTCTGATTGCTTTTATTTCAGTTCCTAAAAGCGCAATCCCTGCTACGTATTTATCTAAAAGATTGTAGTCGAAATATGCTCTTTTATTTTTTATGTTGATGTCGTTTTTCAAAATTGTAATAAAGTATATGTTGTTGTAATATATACTATTGTATATAATTATAATGTTAAGGCTACAAATGCAGCTATAAAATACCGCCTCGTCATGCTGAACTCGTTTCAGCATCTTTTATAACTATAAAGATCCTGATCCCGAATATTCGGGACAGGATGACGACTGTTTATGCGATTTGCCCTCAACCGTTGCAAATATCTTAAAAAATGATGTGATAATTTAGTTTTAATTTTAATAGTTCGGATTAAAGAAGTTAAGTTTGAATAGCCAAATTGTTTTAAAAACTTGACTTCTTTGATATTAGGAAATGCACGGGCAGTTCTTTTGGCAGCCTCAGTCCTGCTTTTGCTCCAACAAAAGCAGAAAAAGCTTTTGGTTTCCGCGTCAATCAGGTTTATTTATGGTGGGCCTGTGCAATAAGAAACCTTTCATCCGCCAACCAGGCTCTTGTTTATGGGAAAAGTGGCAAGAGGTCGTCATTTCGAGCGAAGTGCAATGCAACCGAGAACCCGAAGGCTCAGCGAAGCTAAATCTGTCTCGATAGATCTCTCTCCCGAAAGTTCGGGACTGCGCTTCAGTCGAGATGACGACGATTTTTAAACTAAAACCTCCGAATAAGGAATCAATTAAAATGTTCATCTGTTTGTAAAAGCTAAGGATATATTATTATGTTCGTATTTATTCGTTTAAGTTTGGACTTTAAATCTCAAAAATGAAATTCAGGAACCTACTTTTAATCTTATTGTTAACCGTTACTTTTCAGGTAGAAGCACAGCAACCTACTTTATTGCCACAATTCACTTTTTACAAACTGGATGGAAAACCATTTTCAAATAATGATATTAAACAAGGAAAAAAGAACCTATTTATCTTATTTGATTGTACTTGTGAACATTGCCAGAGGGAAAGTAAAAACCTGAACACCAATTACGCCAAGTTTAAAGACGTTAATATTTACATGATTACCATGGATGAGGGCTATAATCGGGAGATGGTGGAGTAAAGAAGCTAATGACGGTAGTAGGTAAATAATCTTATTTTTTAGCCACAGATAAACACGGATTTTGAAATCAGTATTCATCTTTTTGATCTGTGGYTAATTATTATAACAGTGAGTAAGTTATAAGCTAAAGGACAGGTCTAAAAATTTTACCGGATGATCAAAACCGGAATATTTACCTTATGCCTTACAGAATCAACTGTGGTACCGAAAATAAGGTCTTTCAAGCCTTTATGACCATGCGCACCCATTACCAATAGCTCAATTTCATTTTTGTTGCTGATATCGGCTATGGCTTTACCGGTACTTCCAAAACCGATAAAAGGCGTAGAATCATATCCAAGATCTTCCAGATTAGCCCTGTATTTCTCCAGGTTAGCAGCATCGCTCTGCGTTTCATGGTCCATTACTTCATTACCAAGATAGCGGGCAGCAGCAGTTTCTACGACATGGATAAGATAATAGTGTGCCTCTTTACCACCCTGAATTAAAGCATGCCTGATGGTGTTTCGATCGTTTTTAGAGAAATCTACAGCAATTCCAATCCCCTTAACCCATGGTTTAATTGCAAAATCTTTCATCAGTTTTTTATCTGATGTAAAATGAATTAGTGGAATAATGGCAAAACCCAATTGCAAACTTAATACCACCTGACTCAATACCAGCAAGCCACCAAGCGCATTTTCGCCATAATGTAATATAGTGAAAAATGCAGGAATAATAGCCAAAAGACGTGTAATCATGCGCCGTAACCAAGGTTGAATCCTTAAGTTAATGTGGCCTTCCATAATAATCTGTCCTGCTAAAGTTCCGGTAACAGTAGAGCTTTGTCCGGCGGCGATTAGCGCTATAGCAAATAGGGTTGGGGCAACATTGCCAAAAATGTTCGAAAGTAGTTTATGTGCATCCTGAATTTCGGCCACTTCGTGCAATCCATTTTTATAAAAGGCAGCTGCAGCAAGAATCAGTATGGCGGCGTTAACAAAAAAAGCAAGGTTTAATGCAACCGTTGTATCAATGAGGTTAAATTTTAAGGCTTCCTTAATTCCTTTATTACTGCGCTCAATCTTCCTGGTTTGTACTAATGATGAATGTAAATACAGGTTATGCGGCATTACTGTGGCACCAATAATCCCAATGGCAATATAAAGCGCATCGCCATTTAGTATGGAGGGTTCAAAACCTTTAGCTACCTCTTTAAGTGAGGGTTCTACAATAAACATTTCAACCAGAAAGGAAATTCCGACAATAAAAACCATTGAAACGATAAAGCCTTCCATGGCCCGCATACCTTTATTGAGTAAAAAGAGCAATAAAATGGTGTCGAAAATGGTAATTGAAATACCCCAGATTAATGGCAATCCAAAAAGGAGCTGTAAACCAATGGCCATCCCGATAATTTCGGCTAAATCGCAGGCTATAATTGCGGTTTGTGCTAAGCCAAATAATGGAATATTGGCCCAACGCGGATAAGCTTGTTTAGAGGCTTGTGCTAAATCCAGCCCTCTTACTATCCCCAAACGGGCACTTAACGATTGTAAGAGTAATGCAATGAGGTTCGACATCAGTAAAACCCAAATTAATTGGTAACCGAATTTACTGCCACCTGCTAAATCGGTGGCCCAGTTGCCTGGATCCATGTAGCCAACACTAATTAAATAAGCAGGACCAATGAAAGCTAAAATTCTTCTCCAGCCTTTTCTTTTATCTGTATTTACACTTTGATGTACTTCACTTAACGATTCAGTTTTTGCCATTACTGCTAATTAAAATATGTTTTGCAACTTCTCTACTAATATTAATTTGCTTACCGGATAACAGGATTTCTACTGAACCATCAAAATCGGTCACATCGCTGATCTGGATTTTTTTACCTAAGGTTAAGCCTAGTTTCTCTAAATGTTTTAAAAATGCCGAGCTATGCTGGGTAACACCGGTAATGGTGCCATGATCACCTATTTTTAGTTCGATTAATTTAATAAACTGGGTTTTGGCAAATCTTCCGTTTTTATCGGGAATGGGGTCGCCATGAGGATCGGCTTTCGGAAAGCCTAAAAACTCGTCTAATCTTTCAATCAGCTCAATTGATTTAATATGTTCCAGCTCTTCAGCCACATCATGTACCTCATCCCACTTAAAGTTTAATTTATCAACCAAAAAAACTTCCCATAAGCGATGTTTTCGTACAATATCTATCGCTGTATTTTTTCCTATTTCGGTTAAAGTAACGCCTTGGTATTTAATATAATCAACTAAACCTTTATCAGCTAATTTCTTAATCATGTCGGTTACAGATGCCGGTTTGGTTTGCATTTGCTCTGCAATGGCATTGGTTTGAACGTTTGTTGTTTTCTCTGCCAGATGGTAAATAGTCTTTAGATAGTTCTCTTCCGTGTAACTTTGCATTTATGTTTATCTAATTTTATTTTTAGGTAAATCTAAAAATTTTATTTAAAATATATATGATAAATTATGTTAAAATTTAGAATATAATTTGGTTATGTTTGTATTCTCAAATACCTTTAACACCATATGGC
>NZ_JBFTRT010000648.1:0-2624 GCF_056399685.1 Pedobacter sp. 01N416 | reverse complement strand
TTCCTGAACGGGCTGCAAAGGTAGCAATCTTTTCCTCTTCCGCAACATTTATTTTCAAATAAATCCCGCTCTCATCATCCCTGTGCCATCCTTTCATTCAAAACCCTTCCTCCGAAGCGGGATGCAAAAGTAGGGATTTTTAGTACATATCCAAAGCTTTTTTACGGATTAATGTAGGAGTTAAGTTAACCCAATGGTTTTCAGACAGAAAAAATATGCTGCACGGCCAAACTTTTTAGGGGAACACCTGTTTTAGGCGGGCTCCGCTTCCCGGACTTACGGAGTTTTCCCTGCGCCCGGCCGTTTAAAACTTCGGAAGACCCTGCAGAATAAACCCGATTGCAATGGAAAGCCCGCAGCGCAGCGGGGACTTGCAATGAAAAGCGGGAACAAACCTTCATAGTTGCAAGAACCTGCCTTTCCAAAAAACAAAAGCAATCTTATATTATATAGTGTAGCAATAACTTGTGTGACTGAATAGACTTCCGAAGTTTTCTCCTGCGCCCAGCCGTTTCAAACTTCGGAAGMCCCTGCMKRMTAAACCCGATAGCAGCAGGCATCCCGATTTAAGTACCGGTTTGTGTTATATTTTGGTGTGCTTGCTTGTTTCACAGGTTTTCATCGGGATAAAGCGGATAGCGGAAACATACCTATATAGTAGCACCAAAACTGCTTTCCATAAAAAAAGATTAAAAACCCACTCTGCAAATAGAATACTGGCAATACTTTATTTTCTAACAATGGCTAAAAGCTTTTTACCCGCAGTTAAAACAAACACTGAGGCGAGTCCAGCTGCTAATCCAAAAGCAAATTCTCTAAGGATTGAAGGTAAAGTATGAAGAACATGGTGTAGAAAGCCAACATTATGTACAAAAATCCCACCTGAAACCAAGATCAATGCTACAGTTCCTACAACACTTAATATTTTTATTATAATTGGCAAAGAACGAACCAATAGGTTTCCAATGAATGAAAATATACCTTTTTCGCCAGAGGCCTTCATTAAGCGATATCCAGCATCATCCATTCTAACAATAATAGCTACGATTCCATAAACACCAACGGTAGCCAACAAAGCTACAGCTGACACCGTCATAATTTGTATAAGCAGCTTTTCTTCGAGCACGCTTCCCAAAGCAATAATTACGATTTCTATTGATAAAATAAAATCGGTAATAATAGCTGATTTGATCTTCGCTTTTTCTGCCAACTCGTCCTCTTGGATAACCTCTTTTGCTTCGATATGTGTGGGCTTTGATCGATGAATAAAATATTCAACAATTTTCTCCACCCCTTCATACGCCAGGTACAACCCGCCTAGTACCAAGATCACTTTAATCGCTACCGGAAAAAAGAAATTGAGTAATAGCGCAATTGGAACAATAATAAGCTTATTCACAAATGATCCCTTAGTGATTGCCCATAGTACCGGCAATTCTCTTGAAGAAAGAAAACCAGTTGATTTTTCTGCATTTACGGCTAAATCATCTCCCAAAATCCCCGCAGTCTTTTTGGCCGCTACCTTAGCTGTTACCGCTACATCGTCCATTAAAGCACCAATATCATCCAAAATTGCAAAAAAACCTGAAGCCATATCTAAAATCAATTATGCCGCAAAATATCAAATCCTTTCCAGATTCGAACAATCATATTTAAATCTTTAAGCTATATGGACTAAACAGGATTCTATAGACAGGGCTGGTTAAATCTATTAATGCGCCCGGTCATCGGAAATATAATCGTAAAAAACATCCTCTTAAATAATTAAATGCAGCGTTAACTTATTTGTTAAGTATAATCCAGATAATTAATATTTTGATGCTTTGGAGCGCAGTAACAGTAACATGTAGGTTGGGTTCCGTCCTGCTGTCCGCTGCAATCCTTTTTGGAAGCCCTTGGGATAGACAATCTACCTCAGCCAAAAAGAGATTTCCACTGCCATCAGGGCTATTCAACCTGGGACGGGAGATGTAAACGGAAGAGGGATCAGGTTTGCGCAAATCAGCGTAATCTGCGGGAACAGAACCTTMCCCCTTTTTAAACTCMTTAATGGCAGAAATAACCGCTGTTACAGTTCCTTTCACCATTAAGGAACATCCGGCATCAGGTCCCTTAACTTTTATCCACTCCTTAATGGTGAAAACAAGATAGGCATAGACTATAAAATGCTTTTAAACGAAGAAAACCCTTCAACATTGCTGTTAAAGGGTTTCTTTTTAAGATCTGGCACCGACCTACTCTCCCACGTGTTACCGCAGTACCATCGGCTCTGGTGGGCTTAACTTCTCTGTTCGGAATGGGAAGAGGTGGACACCACCGATATAGGCACCTGAATATTTTTATTCAAGACTAAAGCGCATCACGCCTCTGGTCTTTGGTCTTTCAGCTTTTCGCCTTTCAGTATTTCAATTTCACCGGCCTTAAAAACACAGGGGCCTGTATATAACCAAGAAAACCCTTCAACATTGCTGTTRAAGGGTTTCTTTTAAGATCTGGCACCGACCTACTCTCCCACGTGTTACCGCAGTACCATCGGCTCTGGTGGGCTTAACTTCTCTGTTCGGAATGGGAAGAGGTGGACACCACCGATATAGGCCACCACCGATATAGGCACCTGAATATTT
>NZ_JBFTRT010000647.1:0-2625 GCF_056399685.1 Pedobacter sp. 01N416 | reverse complement strand
GTTATTATCAGTTCGCTGATGAATGGGTGAACAATATATTCGGTTCTAGGGAAAAGCTGATCGAGCATGTGAAAAGTTCTAATAAGATCGATAAAGAGTCTGCTTGCTTCAAGGAATTTATGGAATTCAACGATGCAGTGACTGTCAGCAAGTACCCAGCAATTAAATATGTCCTTCCGCATTTGAAGAAAGATATTTAATTCTAAAATAGATTTGTTTTCGAAACAATTTATTGGACCATACCTTACCTTTCAAATTACAATGAGATTTTGACCAAATATTTGGCATGGGAGATTTAGAATGCAAATTGTTAATCTTTAAGGTTGAAGGATCTCTAGGTTTAAACAAAAACATTCCCCTTTAGCGTAACTTTTTTTAACTTATCTGTCTAATATCAAAATTTATCAACTCAACCAAATAAATRACGTCTCGAAAGAAAATAGTTATCGCATTGATCATCCTAGTTTTTACAGTAATGGCATTGCGAGAGACCCCGTATGTGGATTTGAACTTTTATCGATCTTACACTGAGTCATCCTACAATTCAACCATAAATACAAACAGTTCCTTTGTCAAGGTAGGGGATTCCAGCACAAAATCTGCACCTGCTTTCAATTCGCAAGATCTATCAATTGTTATACTACTAGGCGATGACACAGTTTACAAACAGCTCAATAAGCTATTACCCATTGTAGTGAAAATCGAGAATTTCCAGACTGGCTCGCTTTGGATTCCACTTTATAAATCTGCCAGCTTTTCTGCGATTGGCACCCCAAGCTTTGATCCTAGGCAAAAATTAGAAGGGAAACTACCGATGGGGAGGTACAAAATTGGAATATCAGGAGATTTAGAAATGAACGGGAAAATTGTGATTAAAGGCTTCTGTTCACATAAACAAGCAGTCGAACTGGTTAAACAACAAATAATAGCGCAATTTAATGCCAAAATACGAGAGTGTTTTACCACTGTACCTCCCGAATATTTCCATGCGCTGTCCAGTAGCCAATCGCTATGAAACCTTCCGCTGGAGCAAGCCCAATGTCATTAAGTAAGCCATTCGCACAAGCAAAATAATTTAACCACAGATAAAAAGGATGCACACAGATATGAAGATCCGTGTTTATCTGTATGCATCTATGGTTAAAAACTCTAATTTAACGAGATTGAGTGCTCGCACTTGTGGTAAAGCTATGGATACTCCATGTTGTCCATGCTTCCGTGGCTAAAATATAACCTGTAAAAATAATGAAGCCCAAAAAAGAAAAAGGCAAGCACAGAAAAGCCGTTGCTTGCCCTTTTTTATCAATAACTTTCTCCTAACTACCCCTGATGCTCAGGCACGCCGTTTGGATCCATCCATACATATTCCCAATGGTGGCCATCAAGATCATCAAAACTATGTTGGTACATAAAACCATAATCGGTAGCCGGATTCGGTATTGTGGCGCCAGCAGCTACAGCTTTATCTACCATTTCGTTAACGGCATCTTTACTATCAGCCGATAAGGCAATGGAGGTTTCTATTGCCTTGTGGGCATCGATGATTTCTTTTTGGGTAAAAGTCTGGAAAAAAGGTTTGGTAAGCAGCATTACATAAATGGTATCGCTGATGATCATGCAGGTTGCTTTCTCGTCGGTAAACTGTGGGTTAAAAGTATAACCAAGTTTGGTGAAAAACTCCACCGACTTGTTAAGGTCGCTAACGGATAGGTTCACAAAAATTTGAGTTGCCATATTGTTTTCTGATTTAGTATATTCAAAAGTATAATAAAGCCGGGTAAGTATTAATGTGCAAAAACGACAAGTTAAGGGGTTAAACGCGACTTGTTTCATTGCTAACTCATTTGAGATGGGTGCTTCAAGTCAAACACTCAAAAATTTTAAATGCATAGTGCCTACTTATGATTTGTAATTCTTTTATCTTTAGTTCTGGTTTCCAATGGTAGCCATTAAATGCCAATCCCTTACAAAGCCCTAAATCTATTATCGCTCATGAAAAGAATATTACTCATTGTAACAGTTTTGCTTCCCTTTTCTGTTTTAGCTCAAAAGAAATTACCAATTGTTAAAGCCGGAGTTGTTCAGGCAAAATTCTACGAATCGTACAAGGCATCATCGAATTGGTACATCAATCCCAAGATAAAATTAGATGTGTTTACAACTGGTAAAATAACCAAATCAATAAACATAAAATTCAAAACGGATATAGATTCTATTGTGTTTAGGATAGGACCTGGGGAGCAAAAAGAATTTATTGTTTTGTTAAACGGCAAAGATTCCTGCCGCACCAAGATTGTGTGTCCCGAGCTAAAAAACTTCAGCAAAATATTGCCTGAAGTGCACGATTCAATTCCTTTTTTTGTGAATAAATACAATACAAACTTTTTACCGGTGTTTTTCAACAAAACTGATTCCCTTTTATTGAACTTCGATTCAGGCGCAACCGAGGTAGATTTTACTACCGCTGCACTTAAGCAAAAAGTTAAATCTAAGCCCAAGCTTTATAACACCGATTATGATATCAAAATTGGGAATCATACCTACAAGAGCAAAATTTATGATATCGAATTGGCGGGCAATGAAACAGATGGCCTGTTGGGATGGGATATATTCGACGGCATGATT
>NZ_JBFTRT010000646.1:0-2625 GCF_056399685.1 Pedobacter sp. 01N416 | reverse complement strand
ACATAGGGATGCATTGCTATTGAGGTCTTATAATCCATTGAAGATTTTAGCTTAGGGATAACCTTCAATTTCAACAATTGAGTCGCTGGACGCGTCTTTTGACTTTTACGCTGTGATTGCGCACTAACTATTATCGAGCCCGATAATAGCAGTAAAATAATTCCTGCTTTTTTCATTTTGATTTTATTTGTGTGTAAATAAATTTACAAAATAAAACGCGACACATTCATAATATAGCAATAAATTAATAGCCTATTTTCGGGCGAAGTCAGATGTTTCCATCTGACTTATGACAATTAAATTTATCCAAACTAGAAAAATTCAATATAGTGTAAGGTGGTAACATCTTACACCACGATCCAACAAAAAACCCTCTCCAAGTTTAATCTTGAAAAGGGTTCATTTATTTTGATATCAGCTTTTTCTTTGAGCGTTCAGCTCAATTAAGCATCAATTTTCGCATATTTTGCATTACGCTCAATAAACTCTCTACGTGGAGCAACTTCATCGCCCATTAACATAGAGAAAGTGTGATCGCATTCTGCAGCACTTTCAATAGTAGCCTGTAATAAAGTACGTGTAGCTGGGTTTAAAGTAGTATCCCAAAGTTGTTCTGCGTTCATCTCACCCAAACCTTTGTAACGTTGAATGTGTACGCTGTCTTCTTTACCATTACCTTTAATACGTTGTACAGCTGCATCGCGTTGTACATCATTCCAGCAATATTCGAAATCTTTACCTTTTTTAACCTGGTAAAGCGGTGGCGATGCAATGTAAACATAACCTGCTTCGATTAATGCCCTCATATAACGGTAGAAGAATGTTAAAATCAAAGTGGTAATGTGAGAACCATCAATATCCGCATCCGTCATAATTACGATTTTGTGGTAACGTAATTTAGTTAGGTTTAATGCTTTATCATCTTCTGGCGTACCAATACTCACACCGATAGCGGTAAACATGTTTTTGATCTCATCATTCTCATAGATTTTGTGCTCCATCGCTTTTTCTACGTTCAAGATTTTACCTTTTAGTGGTAAAATAGCCTGAATATTTCGATCACGACCTTGTTTAGCGGTACCACCCGCCGAGTCACCCTCTACCAAATAAATTTCACATTTTTCAGGATCACTGTCTGAGCAATCGGCCAATTTCCCAGGCAAACCAGAACCACCCATTACACTCTTACGTTGAACCATCTCACGCGCCTTACGTGCTGCAGCACGGGCCGTAGCAGCTAAGATCACTTTGTTAACGATCATTTTAGCCTCTTTCGGATTTTCTTCCAAATAAGCACCTAAAGCTTCACCAACAGCAATATCAACCGCACCCATTACCTCGGTATTACCCAATTTGGTTTTGGTTTGGCCTTCAAATTGAGGTTCTTGTACCTTAACCGAAACCACAGCTGTTAAACCTTCTCTAAAGTCATCACCGGTGATTTCCATTTTCAGGTTTTTCAATAGGCCAGATTTATCGGCGTAACTTTTCAGCGTACGTGTTAAACCTCTACGGAAACCTGCAATGTGTGTACCTCCTTCATGTGTATTGATGTTGTTTACATACGAGTGCACATTTTCTGAGTAGCTATCGTTGTACTGAAAAGCCAGCTCAACCGGAACGCCATTTTTAATACCATCGATATAAATCGGTTCTGGTAAAAAAGATGCACGTGTTCCATCTAAAAATGTAACAAACTCTTTTAAGCCACCTTCTGATTCAAAAACTTCTGATAAAAAAGTACCATCATCCAATTTCTCACGCTCATCAGTTAGGGTTAATCTAATTCCTTTATTCAGGAAAGCCAACTCACGTAAACGACCAGCTAAAGTATCGTATTTATATTCAGTAGTTTGTGTGAAAATGGTAGCATCTGGACTAAAAGTTACAATGGTACCGCGTTTATCGGTTTCACCAACTTCTTTAACATCGTATAAAGGTTTACCGATATTATATTCCTGCATCCATATTTTACCTTCGCGGTGAACTTCGGCTTTTAGATGTGTAGATAAAGCGTTAACGCAACTTACCCCCACACCGTGTAAACCTCCAGATACTTTGTAGGTATCTTTATCAAATTTACCACCTGCGTGTAAAACCGTCATTACGATTTCAAGCGCTGATTTATTTTCTTTTGTATTGATCCCGGTTGGAATACCACGACCGTTATCTTCAACCCTGATGGAGTTACCCTCTAAAATTCTAACGTCGATTGTATCAGCATGACCGGCCAAAGCCTCATCAATTGAGTTATCTACAACCTCGTAAACCAAATGGTGTAAACCTTTTACACCAGTATCACCTATATACATTGAAGGGCGCTTACGCACCGCTTCTAAACCTTCTAAAACCTGTATATTATCTGCCGAATAATTTGACTTTAAATCCTGTTCTTCGCTCATATTTTAATTAAAAACAATAAGTATCAAAAATACGGAAATTTTGGCATTTAAACTAATATGTGGATAAATTTTGAGCTGTTAAGAGATTACAGTTAAAGCGATTAAAACAGGTTTAAATCAGGTTTTGGAAAGCAAAACCAGCATTCCAATCCATGCCTCTTCCTGCTTTCCATTATAAGACCCGCAGAAGAAGCGGGAGCATTCCATTTCAATAGGGTTTAGG
>NZ_JBFTRT010000645.1:0-2637 GCF_056399685.1 Pedobacter sp. 01N416 | reverse complement strand
ACCTTGTAATAAATCTTTTAAAGCAATAATTTCTAAGGCACTTAATAAATAGATGTGTTCGCAACCATTAAAGGTAACCAGTTCGAAATCGGCTTTGTGGGTGTTTAAAAGGAGTGCTTCAATATCAATATCTTCTACAACCTTTTTTAATTTTTGAAGCGACAGGCAGTTGTAACGTGCAAACTTGCCGCCAAAATCTACATAAAAGCAGTTTAATTTATCTGATTGATAAATAGAACCATGGGTATTTGAGAATACGTTAACCAGTTCATTAATATCGATACACGCTTTTTCCATCGGTTACAAAAATTGGTATTATTTAGATTAAATACAAATAAAAATGAAAATAAATTTTGGAAGTGCTGGGCGTGGAGCGTTTGGCGGGTCCAAAATAAAAGAGTTATAAAAACATTATATGCATTAGTTTGCTATTGGTAGAAGAAAAAAAAGTGGTTTAATTCTTAGAACGTAGTAATTATAAATGGCCCGTTTAAAAGAAATGAGCTACAATGATCTTATATTCCTTAAATGGTAAACAGCTGAATCAAGTACATAACTTAGTTGTCAGAAAGTATATTGCATGATGAACCATATAAGCAATGTAAGGGAATATAAGGCGTCATTAGGCAAATATGTCAAGCCGATTTATATAGGTTATTCATGTATAAGCTATTCGCTAATAATTGATCTTAAAGACCATATGATGGTATAGTCCGCCCATAAATTGCTTTTCATTTTGAATAGCAAAACCCATATTTTGGTACAGCTTTAATGCCCGATCGTTGTTTTGCTCTACCAATAAGCCGATGTTGTGGTGGCCAAGTTGTTCAGCCCAATCAATTCCTGCTTTAATGAGCTGTTTTCCTATTCCCTTTCCCTGAGCATTTGGATTAACACTAATGGTATCGAGGTAAAATTCCGCGCTTTGGGTTTCGGTGCCTTGATCGGTGCTATTGGCCTGGTAATGCTTAGCCAGGTACGCTAAAAATGGCTGACGAAGCTTTAGGAGTTTTTCGCCATCATAGGCATTTAAAGATCCTAGAATTTTGCCCCCATCTTCATAAACCAAGGTGTTTTCGTAACTGTATTGATTGTTCTCTTGCTGGAAGAAATGTTTAAAGATCCGATTAATGATTTCATCATCTTCTACATTGGTTAATTTCTTCGCCAGCTTGCCCATTGCCTGAATAATCAGTGGTACAACTTCTTCTGCATCTGTAGGCTTGGCTGGTCTGATCATTTAAATGTCGCTCAGGTTAAAAGTTTCTGCCACACGGATTCCTTTTTCTGTTCTTTGTAAAGTACAGCATTCGTTAACTGGATCGTGCTCCAGATATAAGATATAGTTGTTGTTAACGGCTTCTTCTAAAAAGGCTTGTTTCTCAGTCAACGTTTTTAACGGAAACATATCATAAGCCATTACATAGGGCAGGGGAAGGTGGCCTACAGAAGGTAAGAGATCGGCCATATACACAATGGTTCTGCCTTTGTAACTGATTTTAGGCAACATCATGGCATCGGTATGGCCATAGGCAAAACTGATGTTGATATTTTTTTGCCATTCGATATTTTCTATTTCATCAATAAATTTAAGTTGTCCGCTTTCCTTGATCGGCAGGATGTTTTCCTTTAAGAAAGAAGCTTTTTCCCTTGCATTTGGCGCTACTGCCCATTGCCAATGTTTTTCATTACTCCAATAATGTGCATTTTTAAAGGCTGGTGTCAGTTTCTCGTTTTCTCTTACTATTGCCCCACCAACATGATCAAAATGAAGGTGTGTGAGGAAAACATCAGTAATGTCGGTCGTACTGAAACCCAATTGCGCCAGCGATTTTTCCATCGAGTCATCCCCATGCAGGTAATAATGACTGAAAAACTTTTCGTCCTGTTTGTTTCCAATCCCGGTATCCACTAAAATCAATTGATTACTTTCTTCAATTAAGAGGCAACGCATGGCCCATGTGCAAAGGTTATTCGCATCAGCAGGGTTTGTTTTTTGCCAGATGGCCTTGGGTACAACGCCGAACATGGCGCCACCATCTAATTTAAATAAGCCTGTGTTTATGGTGTGGAGTTTCATTTTTGTAGTATCAAGTAATTAGTATCAAGTAGTTAGTATCGAGTAATTAGTATCAAGTATCAAGACTGGAATTGGCTAAAAATACAAAAACCCTTCAGCTTTAACTAAAGGGTTTTTGTAAATGATATTGGTTTTGCTTATCGATGCGGCACCTTATGCCTTCCGCCTTTAAACCTTCTACCTTATAAGTGTATCACTTCTCCGTATGCATCAGCTGCAGCTTCCATAATGGCTTCGCTCATGGTAGGGTGAGGGTGAACAGATTTAATCATTTCGTGACCAGTAGTTTCTAATTTACGGGCAACTACGATTTCGGCAATCATTTCGGTAACGTTGGCACCGATCATGTGTGCACCTAATAATTCTCCGTATTTAGCATCGAAAATTAGTTTTACAAAACCATCTTTAGCACCGGCAGCGCTTGCTTTACCTGATGCCGAGAATGGAAATTTACCAATCTTTAATTCGTAACCTGCTGCTTTTGCTGCTTTTTCAGTATAACCTACTGAAGCAATTTCTGGTGTGCAATAGGTWCWTCCCGGGATGTTATTGTAATC
>NZ_JBFTRT010000644.1:0-4203 GCF_056399685.1 Pedobacter sp. 01N416 | reverse complement strand
TTATATAACTGATATTCGTTTGGTGCATAAAAAACAACCCAAATGGACTAAGGATACTTTCTCTCAATAAAAAACTTTAATTTTAAAAATCTAAAATTAATGTACTATATGAATTTAAAGCATAATCCAGCAGGGTTTCCACCTGCGCTCATCATCCACTGGGAAAAATCAGATGGCATCAATTTTGCCATTGCACTGGCAAGGATCACAGGCTGGATGCTTCAGGTAGATTGGTTAACTGGAAGCCAGGAAACAACCGAGGATGAAATGATACCTGTTCGTGCTTATGTGGAAACGAATCAGGATGTCGTTTTTGATTTTACGGGTAAGAAAAGTATTATAGCCTTTAACCAATATGTTATCCGGCCAGCTGCTGCAGGCAGGGTTAGGCCAGACAAGACTTATATCTCAACCCGTTGTTATCAGGAGGAAAAGTTAATAGAAATGCCTATGCGGGTAAAAGCTAACCAGGTGGAAATTGAGCGGGCAACAAAGGCCATATTGGCCAATCCTAATTTTTTAAAATTAATTCCTAAAAGACGAAACCCGGAAATCCCGGCTTACCTGGCTTCTAAATTTTCACATGGGAACTGTATTCCCTTTGCCCAGGCCTTATCTGAACTAACGGGGTCACCCGTTATGGGCATTTCAGTTTCCCGCTATCACCGCGATTGTGGAAATAAATTAGGTTTTTGCCATGTAGTTGTCGTACATCCGGATGGTATAGTGGAGGACTCATGGGGCAAACAGACCTTAAAACAAGTATTGGATAGATTTTATATTCTGGATTATACTATGACGGAAGATATTTATTTATTCCACCAAGCACGTCAGAAATTCGAATCTGCTCAGTATTATGAGGATGCTTATTTTCTCGCAAAATCTATTCTAATGCAAAAAACTGATAATTAACTTATTTTTTGACCGATTGTCTCACTTTATTTAAATATTTACCTTGTAATTCAATTAGCAACAATCAACCAATGACTAAAATTAACACTCAACAAAGCCTCAAGGCCCGGTTTCCTTGGATTGGTAAAGGATTATGGGGAATCTTGAAAATCATCCTTTTTATAATTGTTTTTGCTCCATTTCTTCTGGGCTTATTAAAGTGCTTTTTACTGCTTTTGGAAGATGATGATCGCTTTATTACCCTTACCGCTTATGGTTTTGCAATTTTTCTGGGGGTTTCGACAATGCTCTTCAACTGGCAACGGAGTACCAAAGATAAAAACCTAGCTGGAAAGCTTTACCGATATGCGGTAGATTCGGTACTTTGCTGTTTTTGTTTTTTGATGGCGGTGGTATGTAAATATTTATTTTCGGAAAAACTGGCCTTGAGCATTGTACTTTTTGATTTTTTAAAGGATTACTATTTTATCTTAAAATGGACATCATTTATCTGGCTGGCAGTTGTAATGTTACTTGCAGGGGATATTTTTATAAGTTTTTTCCATTTGTATGTTAAAGAGAGGGATAAGGAGGAAAAAACAAGCTGATTCTTAATCCACCGGTTCATCTGGAAATTTCATTTGAGTATCCATCTTTCCAAAGAAGAAGAATGGCGGACAAAATTTTTGTTTAAGATTTACCTCCCCTTTCATGTAATCATCAAGAAGGTTACCCGGAAGCAGGAACTCAAACATCATATTTCCAAAATATAACATACAGACGTGGGAGATGAGTTTGGTGGACGCGGTCATACGCTTAAATATCCGTATTTCTGGTCTGGGATATTCTAAAGGTAAGGCATATTCATGAACTGTGGCAAACAAGGAAAAATCTTGATTAAAGGCATTATCCAGTATAAAGAGCCTTAGGGGTTCATAGTTTGAAAGCTCTGATTCAGGTAATAGGCAATAAGCCATTTTACAAAAGATTTTGTAAACATTTATTGGAGTGTAAGGACTCTTCTTATAGGATAATTTTGCGCTGCCAGTTTTTAGATTAATTTCCAATGGCAAGCCCTCATTTTCCACTTCAGTGACTTTTGCCCCATACATGACTGTAGGCTTAGCGCTTAAGGGACTGCCTGGAACCTTAAACTGGGGAACCCTGTTTTTTTTTCCCTCTCTTGAGAACAAACTATTCAGCGGGCCTAAATAAGCTGATAGATCAGTTTCAAATGCAGAAAACCGGCTATTACATGCATCACATTCATCCTGACAAATCAGGGTTTTGTTTCCCAGAAATTCAGGAATTAGATGAGCATCCATTTTAAAGTTGACTTCAGGCATTCGTTTTTTACAAAACCTGCAACATCGTTCTTTTTTTGGTATCCAGTGTTTATTTGCTTCCTCCGGGCAGCTTACTAATACCTGGATGGCATAATCTTTTGCAAATTCCGCCAGACTATCCATGTGCTCAGGATTTGTATAGTAATTCAGTTGACCTTTATTCATATCTGGTAAGCGGTTATTTACCTTATTTACTTCAGACAAAATAACTAAAAGATTTCATTTTTTAACCGTTTAAGCAAAAACTCCATAGTCTGGTGGATAACTTATTTAGCTTGATGGACAGTTTGTTGTTAAATTAGCAACAAACGCTTTTCAAATGATGGATTATTCCAACTTATTACAAAAACTACGGGCCAAGCTAGGCAACAACCAGATGTCAGTTATGGTGGGTTCAGGATTCAGCAAAAATGTTAGTCCCCTCTTCCCCACCTGGTATGAACTGCTGTTAGACTTGATGAGAGCACAGTACGGGGCGGAACTTTCCCGGGAATATTATAATCTTCCACCTATTAAACGTAAACAGCACAAGGAAGAACAATATATAGATATTAGGTTTAAAGAATTACTACGGCAAAAAGGATACCTCCAGGTAGTTTCGGATTATATCCGAGAGCATTCCATTGAATCTATTGCTACATACATCGAAAAAAGAACACCTTATGTACATCAGGAACGGTCTCAAATCCTATTGTCTATGGGCGAAATCCAAAAGTCCCTAGATTTTGAGGATTTGGATTTGCACCGAGCATTAATTGGTTTGGGCTGGAACAATATTTACACAACCAATTATGACCATTTACTTGATATATGTGTAAGTGAACAACTTCCTAATGACCTCAGGAATGAAATCCAGCTTTTGGAAAAAGAAGTTGCTTCCCTATTACTGGAATATAGTAATTTCGAAAAATCACTTTCTGAAATTGAAGTCAAGATTTATGAGCAAGAGAACAATATAGGTATACAAGGCACGGATGGCATGACCACTTCCAAACCTGATGATTTGGAGGAACTACGAGAAAAAAGGGATAAAATTAATACACAACTCAGAAACCTCGAAAGACAGGCCAGTCTTAAAAGTAGTCAGATAGACAAAAAAGAAAAGCTACTAAATGACTGTTTTACAATTGTTACTGAGGCGAGTAAGCTGAAAATCAAACGGAATAAAAATATCATTAAGCTGCACGGCTCTTTACGGACACCAAAGCAGATTGAAAATTTTGAATTTGGTTTTGATGGGGACCATAAATGCCAGTACATTATTTCTCAGGAAGATTACGATCAATATCCTCACCTTCACGAACCATTTACCCAATTAATGCGAATTTCCCTTCTACAGGAGTCTTTTTGTCTAGTGGGTTTTTCGGCGGATGATCCAAATTTCATTGCATGGATTACCTGGGTGAGGGATGTGCTGCAAAGGGGCAATAAAAAAGGGGAACCAAAGGAGGTGAAGATCTACCTAATTGATGTAAATAACGACAAAATTTCTCCAGATCGTTTATTGTTTTTTGAAAACCATAATATCAAAAGGATTCCTTTGCAGGATGAGTCGCTCCAGGGGTTGCTTGCTTCCTTTATGGAAAAGGAAACTGGACAACCTACCTATAAAGATTACCTGAGCGCCTTTGTTTCATTTCTTGCGGACGATGATAATGCGGAGCCCATGATTCCACTAGCGGATACCACGCATATTTCAGAGTGGCAAGATATCTGGAAAGACCGGACAACTTTAAGAAGTGAACCTCGTCAGGACCCTGAAAAAGTACAAGAAAATTTAAGACGTTTAAAAGCTCTTGCAACTCCTATTTACATCCCAGACATAAGGTATACGGATACACAGCTCAGTTTTATTCAGTTTTATGATAATTACAGACTGCGGCGATATGATGCTAAAAAATCCAGCAAGTTAAAAGCTGGGATCAACCCTGCTGAAATGAAGCTGTTGGCTTTCGCTTTTAAGGAT
>NZ_JBFTRT010000643.1:0-2654 GCF_056399685.1 Pedobacter sp. 01N416 | reverse complement strand
GCACCATGTTCTGCAATCAGATCTACCTTTAGGTGTCCAAACCACTTTTCGAGGGTTTCATTTCGCCTGCCACTAATAATCACAACTTTATTTGCCTTATCAAGTGTTAGGTTCTCAATCAAATCGTACAATTCGGCATCTGGCGAAGCATCGTCAATATTTCCGGTAAAATCTACAAGGGTACCATCATAATCTAAAAATAGCACACGATCTTGTGTTTGCGCATATTTAGTTACGATCACTTCATTAATAGCATTCACTGCATGTTTTGTTAATAACGATTTTTGAGAATCTTTCACTTCGTTTAATCTTAAAATAAAATTGTTAACCCAATGTTTAACATTGAATTTTTCTACAATTGCACGCATGGCTTTCATACGCATTTGTTGTTCTGATGGCGACATTTTAAGCGCTGCTACAATAGCCTCCATAATATCACCAATGTTATTAGGATTTACGATTATGGCATCAGTTAATTCTTTGGAAGCTCCCGCCATTTCACTTAAAATCAATACACCATCATTATTATTCCTGCTGGCCACATATTCTTTACTTACCAAATTCATTCCATCGCGCATAGGCGTAACCAAACAGATATCTGCTGTGGAGTAAAGGGCCGATAGCACTTCAATAGGGAAGGAGCGGTAAAAATAATTTACCGGAATCCAGTTCATTGAACGGTACCTTGCATTTAAATTTCCAACAAACTGATCAATCTGATCTCTGAGTTCGCTATATTTTGGTACCGTATCCCTGGAGGGCACAACAATCATAAAAAGCTCAATTTTGCCGATGTATTCAGGATGGTGCTGAAGCAGTAATTCTAAGGCCTTTAATCTTTCTAATATGCCTTTGCTGTAATCGAGCCGATCGATGGACAAGATTACTTTCATATCTTCTTTTCCTGTTCTAAAATAGTCGATCTCTTGTTGCACTTGCTCAGTTGCAGGTAAACCAGAAAATTTATCGAAATCAATCCCCATTGGAAAAGCTTCCACAACAATTTGCCTTTCGTTACTGCTGAGTATGTTTGATGATGAGTTTACAGGGAGCAAACGTGTTGCCGTACTAATAAAATGGCGAACATCATCAAAAGTATGGAAACCGATTAAATCGGCACCAATTAAGCCGTTCAGTAGTTCTTCGCGCCAAGGAATTAAACGGAATATTTCGTATGATGGAAAAGGAATATGCTGGAAAAAACCAATCGTAGCATTTGGGAGTTTTTCTCTTAAAATGCCTGGTAAAAGGAGCAATTGATAATCTTGAATCCAGATTTTATCTCTTCTGTTAAGTACCTGCAGGGCACTTTTTGCAAATTTCTCATTAACCGATTGATAGCAATCCCAATAATTTTGTTCGTAATGGGCGTAGGTAACGAGGTAATGAAAAACCGGCCATAATACTTCGTTCGAGAAGCCTTCGTAATATAAATTGATTTCGTTTTGCGTAAGGTAAACCGGGTAAAGGTTTAATGCGGCAAGTTTTTGAGTAACTTCTTCCTGACGTTCTTCTGGCACTTCTATGCCGGGCCAGCCGATCCAAATGGAATTGCCTGATTTATAGACGTCTCCTAATCCTGTGGCAAGGCCGCCCTCACTTGGAATAAGGGTGTATTCGTTGTTTTCTTCGATGATTTTAACGGGTAGTCTGTTCGATATTATAACTGTCTTCATGCTTGTATTTGATGTATCCACATCATTAAAAGCATATCAAACTGGTTTTGTTTGATTTTTTAGGTCAAAAAAACATTCAAATGATTAAACGTAATTAAATACCAGAGAAAAAGTAGTGCCATTATCTGGCATTGAAACAACTTCTATGCTGCCTCTGTGCATTTTCATAATGTTGCGGCTAATGGTTAATCCTATTCCTGATCCATTTTTCCGGGTGGTGTAAAATGGAACAAAAATCTTTTCGAGATCACTGGCATCTATGCCTTTTCCGTTATCGGTAACATCAATATATAGTTTGGTGTTTTCTAACCTGTAATTTACGTTGATGTATGGGTGTTCTCTGTTCTCTACAGCGTAAATACTATTGGTAATGAGGTTGATCAGCACTTGTTCAACTAATTTTAGGTCGAGCTGAATGGTGATTTTTGAAGAGGTTTGTTCTACATCCAATACCACATTTTTAACTTTGGCAAATGGCTGCATCAATACCTTAATGTGTTTCAGTATTTCACCAATGGTATGCGATTCGAGGTTTGGTGTAGGCAGCTCGGCAATTAGGCGATAATCCTTTACAAAATCTAATAGACCAGAAGATCTTCTTTGTATGGTTTGTAAAGCCGTTTTCAGGTCGTCCATTTCATCTTCTGTGAGGTTCTTTTTATCGGTTACCATCCGGTTGATCGTATCCGATAATGAACTTATAGGGGTAATTGAGTTTAAGATCTCGTGTGAGATTACACCAATTAATCTATTCCATGCCTCCGTTTCTTTTTGCTCAATTTCGTCTTTAATGTTTTGGAAACTGATAATGGTATAATTGTTTCCGTAAAGATTTAATGGAATAACTTCGGTAGACAATTGAATCAGTTTATCCTGGATCTTCAATTCCAGAAACCTTTTCCCACCCGATAAGATCTGCTCTATTTCTGCTGCAAAGGTAGGGAGATGTTGCTTTACCCTGTGCCAATACTTATACGC
>NZ_JBFTRT010000642.1:0-2666 GCF_056399685.1 Pedobacter sp. 01N416 | reverse complement strand
GCGTAAGGGTCCTGAAAAATAATCTGAACATCTTTCCTTAACTTTCGTAAGGCTGTTTTGTCAATGTGTGTAATATTTTCTCCGTTAAAAATGATTTCACCAGAAGTAGGCTGTATCAGCCGTAAAATGGTACGGCCGAGAGTGGTTTTGCCACAACCCGATTCGCCAACCAGACCTAAGGTTTCACCAGGAAAAACCTCAAAATTCAACTGGTCAACAGCTTTAACGTAATCAGTCGTTTTGCCAAAAAGACCATTGTGGATAGGATACCAGGTACATAGGTCTTTAATCTGAAGTAAAGGTTTCTGGTTGTAAAGTTTCTCTCTCCGTATGGCTATTTCTGCTGTTGTTAGCTGGTTTGAAGCCTGTAAATGTGCTGAAGCATCATCAATTTTTCCGGTAAGGAAATCGGCCACCACCGGTAATTTTTTTAATTGTAGACTAGGTGAGGGGCGACAGGCAAGCAAACCTTTGGTGTACGGGTGTTGTGGATTTTCGAAAATAGATTTCGCTGGGCCTTGCTCTACAATTTCGCCTTTGTACATTACAGCAACTTCATCGGCAATTTCATTTACTACGCCTAAATCGTGCGAGATAAAGATCATCGCCATATTCCGTTCCTGTTTCAGTTTTAACAGAAGCTCTAAAATTGTTTTCTGAACGGTTACGTCTAATGCCGTTGTGGGTTCATCAGCTATTAATAATTTTGGATCACAGCTTAATGCCATGGCAATCATTACCCTTTGCTTTTGCCCGCCTGATATTTGGTGTGGGTAACTATCAAATATTTTTTCTGGTCGGGGTAATTGCACTTCATTAAATAATGCGATGGTATGTTTTCTGGCTTCCGCTTTATCTACCTTTCGATGCAACATAATGGCTTCTGCCACTTGGTACCCGCAGGTGAAAACGGGATTGAGCGAAGTCATGGGTTCCTGAAAAATCATTGAGATCTGGTTTCCCCTGATCTGGCGGATTTCGTTTGAGCTGAGATTGAGCAGGCTAATGTCTTCAAAATCTATTTCTCCGGTAATTTTTGCGGCACGTTCATCATGCAAGCGCATAATAGAGAAAGATGTAACTGATTTTCCAGAACCAGATTCGCCAACAATACCTAAAACGGTTCCTTTTTTTACATTAAAACTGATCTGTTTTACAGCTTTAAACCAAGTTTTTTCGTCCTGGTTATAAAAATCGATATTTAGGTTTTCTACGTTTAGCATCAAATTTTTGATATAATAAGCTCATTTGAACCTGTTTCCAAACTATCATAATCGTCTAAATGATAGAGACAACCAATTGGGGTTTCATCTTGTGCTAAGGAAAGTAGCTGTTTTGCAAGGGAAATGAGTCCTTCTTTATTTGCATGAATCTGGATTTGATTTTCAATAATATCTGTTTTGAGAATGAATCCATCTACCCAGCTAGATTGCAACCCTACCTTATCATTATATTTTGGGATTTCCAGTTTTACTTCGACCATCATTTAGGATACAATTGTAATGTTTTCTGCCGGAATTATATTCATACCTTTAAATTTTAACAGTACCTGGGCGGTAGTAATTACATCTTTCTGGCAATAGGTAACAATTCTATCGAGATTTTTTTCTTCATAATAAACCTGCCTTACCTGCGCGCCGTTGATATCATCTTTAGGTGTAGGAATATCTAAAATAGCGGCCAGCAGGTTTAACGAAGTAAAATGTTTGTAATCGCCGAATTTCCAAAGTTCCATCGTATCGATATGGTTTACTTCCCAGGGTTTTTTGCCCGAAAGCTGCAATTGAACCGGAATTTCTATGCCGTTAACCAATAACCGTCGGCATAAATAGGGGAAATCGAATTCTTTTCCATTGTGCGCACAGAACATTAAGGTAGGCATTTGTTTACTCAATAAAGCAGAAAACTGTAACAGCATTTCTTTTTCATCATGGCCAAAAATAGATTTGATGCGCAAAGAGCAGGATTCGTTCTGTACACTGAAAATGCCCATGCTGATGCAGATAATCTTACCGAATTCGGCCATAATGCCTGCTTTTTCATAAAATTCTTCAGCAGTTTGGTCTGAACTTCTTTGATAATGTGTTTTCTGCTCCCAAAGTTCCTGAAAATGCGGGGGTACATCTTGAAAAGATGGATATTGAGGTACAGTTTCGATATCGATAACCATTACCTGATTGAGATCTAACGTCTTTAACATAAATAGATAGTTTTCAGTTAACAATTTACAATTTTCAATTCAAAATCTTCTATGCAAACAATTAAACATTACAACTTAAATTTTATAAGTTTGGATTATGGCGAAAAGTAAATTTGAGCAATCTTTAGCGGATGGGGCTCACCAAAAGCTTCAAAGTTTAATAGGTGCCTGGAATGGGATAACCAAAACCTGGTTTGAAAAAGATGTGCTGGCAGATGAATCTCCAGCTGAAGCAAAAATCACTTCAATTTTGGGTAACCGTTTTATTTCTATTGATTACCAGGGAAGTTTGGAAGGAAAAGCTTTTGAAGGCAAAATGATTGTCGGTTTCGATATTCCTTACCAAAGATTTACGACAAGTTGGCTTGATAGTTTCCACATGGGTACGCAGATTATGCTCTCGAGCGGCGAGGCTATAACAAACGGTTTTTCTGTTTTTGGCGAATATGGCAGTCCGGAATATGGT
>NZ_JBFTRT010000641.1:0-2669 GCF_056399685.1 Pedobacter sp. 01N416 | reverse complement strand
TTCATTGTATTGAGTAATAACTTTTACTCGCGAATGTTTACGGTAGCGTTTCATTTCTTTCAAAATATCACGCCCACCATAACCTTTTGGTTTACCTGAAAAATTGCCCTGACCTTGATCATAAGTTGGTAAACTCATATCAAGTAGAATGAAATCGAATTCAGTTTCAAAAATAGCCTTTAAGCCGCTTTGATAAGACATTCTACTCAATAATTGTACAGCGGGGAAAAATTCTTTGATAAATAAGATAATCTTTTCAGCTTTGGCTGGGTCATCCTCAATTAGTAATCCTGTCATGATATAAGGTATTTAGGTCAAAAGAAATCTCTACTTCAAATTCAAAATTTTCATATCGAGGTTCAATATTATAATCCCTGCGACCCAAATCTACGGCGATTGATTTACAAAGTTTCAGGTATCCTGAACCTTTTTCAAAACTCACTGTCGAGCCATTTTGATAATTTTTAATTTTTATCTTTGCTTCTGCAATTTTTCTTTCAAGTTCTTTTAAATCTTTTTGCTTCGAAATATTGTTTTTAAAGTTGATTTTTAAAAGTCCGTCTCTCTCAAAAATAGCTATATGAATACGTAGCTTTTCATCAAGATCACGATTTTTATAAATAGCATTATCAAAAAGATTTATAAAGATATCACCAAAGGATTCGAAATATTTTCCTTTAATACGTTCTTCAAAAGTATTTTTAATTTTAAGTTCTGCTTTATGTAGGGCATTTTGGTTTATACTATTCATATAATCTATGATTGCCTGAAGACTTAAATCAATCGGGAATTCTTCAATATATTGATTTTTCGAAATTTTGAACCAATTTGTCATTTGGCTAGTAACTACCTGCACTTCGGTACTGCAATCTACAATATGCTTTAATAAGAGATGGTTGCCACTTTCGTCAAAGCTTATAGCTTCAATTTCCTTTTGTAATAATGTTAACAGTTCCAGTAGTCTAGGAGTTAAAACAGCAGTTATGTTATCTCTAAGCCATTCTAAATTCTTTTCCAATTTTTCATATAAGGTATCAAAGACCTCATCAATAAATGCCTGAAAATCAATAAGCCTCCCAATTCTGTTACGATAGATGTTGAACATCTCTGAAGCCGAGAAAGAAAAATCAAACATTCCTGTGATCATCCCATTTTCATGTGAACGAACTTTAACCCAAGACAGACCCTCGTCAATCAAACTATCAATCTTCTCCGAAAATACCGCAAGGCAGTTTTGAAGCCGCTTATTTTTTTGCTTATCTTGAAAAGTCTGGTTCCAAAATTCGATTTCTCCGTAATTCTGAAGCAATGAGTCCTTTGAAGCTATTAGGTGAAATTTATCAAAAACGGTACGAAGAACATTTGAAAATGTTCCATGTCTTATTCGCATACTTAAAAAGCTTTTAAACCCATAATCCTCATCAAAAACAAATGCCTTTTTTATATCTTCAAATAGTGATTGAAAAAACTTATACTTGATAAATGGCACAACAACTACATTAGGGTCCAGACGATAATCATAGAGCATTTCATAAACAGGCAGAATAGTGGCATCTATTGGATGTCTAAAATAATAAATGATGTCTGCTACGGTTACCTCGTCACCTAATTTTCTAGCATATGCCTGGCCATCGCTAACCGAATTAAAATCCAGGTATCTGTCAAAAATTTCCCTCTGTTGGATTTTAAGGCTTTTGCTTAAACTACTTGTATCTACATAAATGCGGCTTTCATGAATCTGCATAAGCCCCTTACGGATACTTGCTTCTCTGGTAATCTTAAGAATTTCTTCATTATAACGCTCCTGATTATCGTCATCAATTTCTTTAAGATAATTTAGTATTTCGATGCGCTCACCTTCTAATTCCTCGATACTATTTAAAAAAGGTGAGTCTTCGATATTTTCTTTAATAAAACACTTTTCAAGAAGAAAATTAAATCTTTCACTATCAAAACTCTTTGCATTTTTTAAAATTTCTGTAGGTTTATAGAGGTCATATTTAATAAGGAAGTTTGCAATAGCATCATAAATAACTGAATTAGGCTGACTGTATATTTGAAAAAGTATCGGAACAGATATATTAGTTTGCTCAATAGCTTCATCAGATTCTGAGAGGGCGGTGAAAAGTTCAGAATCATAAAAATGATCAAAAGCGTTGTCTGATTCAAAGAAACTATCAACAATCAAATCTGCCGCCTTGGAAAATTCTTTAAGCTTGATAAAACATTTTACTGCGTTCTTTGCAATCCAAGTATCTATAAATGCAGGAGCATTTGCTGGCTTAAAATTATTTGAGTAATTCGAAATCTCATTATTTGCCGATTGATATTGTTCCATACTCATAAGGTACCCAACTTTCAATTTCATTTGAAAAAAGTTAGGTCCACTGATTGGCACTTCTTGACCTTTAATGAGCTTTTCAATATAATTGAATGTCTTGAATCCCGAAAGTGCTGAGACGACCGCAAGCTGGTTAGCCTTATTTGTTACAATTTTATAAAAATTATAACGTATAGGTTGAGCCTGCAAGAAGCTAAAATATTGAATGAAAATGGGATTGTTTAAGTGATATTCATTCACTATGAACTCCAAAATGGCATTGGAAAAATTGAAGTGACTGATTGAATAATATTTTTTTAATAGTTTTTCTCTATCTGAAGAATAATGC
>NZ_JBFTRT010000640.1:0-2674 GCF_056399685.1 Pedobacter sp. 01N416 | reverse complement strand
ATATAAATATGGTCCAACATATAATGTGGAGTTTTTTATCTGATATCCAGCTTAGAATTTTGTGAAATTTATTTTTCCTACTTATTAAGTTCATTTAGCAAGTTAATTTGGGAGCGGGTACATAGGGTTAACAAAGAAACTTTGGTAATTTGCTTCTTTTGATAACTAAAATACTAAAAAATTAGTTTAAGATCGGTTTGTTTTAATTGTTTTCTCCTTAATATAGTCCTGTATGCTTTCACGGTAACTATTTCCTACATTAATAGTTAGATTATTGATCATTTTTAAGGTATTGCCCTCTACCTTTTCAATATAATTCTTGGCTATGATAAATGAGCGATGTACCTGGGCAAAATTCTGATAGTCTTTTAAAATGATTTTTATCTCTGATAACGCAATGTATGATACAATCGTTTCGTTTATGGTAAAAATGCGTACATAGTTTTGAAGACTTTCTACGGCTACAATGTCGGTGTACCTTACTTTAATTAAGTTATTTTTTTCGCTTTTATTCCTAACAAAAAAATAATCATCATCTTGCTTAACTGTTAGGTTTGGTACACTCGGGCTATAAGGGAATAATCTATTTATGGTTTCAGCAAAACGGGCAAAAGTGTATGGTTTTAATAAATAAGCACTRGCATACATTTCAAAAGCCTCGTAAGCATATTTAGAGTGGGAGGTGGTAAATATTAATTTGTCTGTTTTATGCCTTATTGCTTTTGATAATTCTAAGCCCGAGATCATAGGCATATCAACATCTATAAAAACAATGTCAACGTTATCTCCTGCTGTAATTTCGTTTAATGCCTGTAACGGATCTGTATACGAGTTTATTAAATGAACGTTTGCAAGATGATTGATATATGATTTTATACCGTTGACGGCGTGAATGTCGTCATCAATTACGATACATGTTAATTTCATTAGGCGTGTTTTAAGGTTAAACGAAATTATAGGTTGCTTTTTAAATAAAGAAATTATTTTAGGCCTGCAACGATGTTTAGTTGGTTTTTGTAGTAAATATGATATGTATATGTTTTTTTATGCAAGAAACATGATCAGCGAAAACCGATGATGAAGGTTTTTACAAAAAGAATAAAACAAATTTATTTAATTACTTGTATAACAATATATTGTATTTTGAATCGTAGTTATTAATAGATATATTTAATAACCAAAATAATCATCCCTAATCACCTAAAACAATATCCCATGAAAAATAGAACCCGCACCGCCAATAGATTAAACGTGTCTATTACCAAAAAGGTTATTGAACTACAGGAGCAAGGTTACGACTGTGATTTTCTGCTACTGGCTAACGGTAGTTTACAGTGCATGCAAACTAACTTAAGCTATCCGCTAAGTACGGTTGCTATTAAACAAAGGGAACATGGCTACGATTTCTTTAGCCATTCTTATAAAAATGTACATACTATTGAAACAGGAAATGGTGAAAGAGGTGTACTGCTTACCGAAAAAGTATTTTAACCGCTTACTTTATGCCTTTAATCAGTAGTTAAAATTTACTGTGTTTAGCAGGTATTTCATGCGAACTTAATTATTGCGATGCGTTGCAATATCAGACGATATATTTAGGGCATTTTAGTAAAAACTTTTTTTTTCTTCTTTTTGTTTAAATTTTATTGAATATATTTAAACAAAATAATGACTTATTCTATTTCAGATCTTGAACAGCTTTCGGGCATCCATTCTCATACCATCAGGATCTGGGAGCAGCGGTACAATGCACTGAGTCCGATGCGATCTCAAGGCAATACGCGTTTATATGATGATAAGCAGCTTCGAAGACTATTAAACATCGTAAGCTTAAATAAAAGCGGTTTAAAAATTTCTAAAATCTGCAGCCTTTCTGATGAAGCGATTGATAAACTTCTCGACCAACAGTTCTCATATCCTACTGATGATGAGCAGACAGATTATGTTTCGCAACTCATTAGGCATGGTTTGGCTTTTGATGAGCACTCATTTAATCATTTAATTGATCAAAGCATTGATCAGTTGGGACTTTCTGATTGCTACCGGAAAATAATGTATCCATTATTGGTCCGTTTGGGCTTAATGTGGCGAAAAGACGATATTTGCCCTGCACACGAGCATTTTTTATCAAACATTATCCGTCAAAAAATATTTACACATATCAATAATCTTCCTTTAACAAGGCATGCTGGCGAAAGTTGGCTTCTTTTTTTACCGGAAGACGAGGATCATGATATTGGGCTGCTTTTTGCCAGTTATATGCTGAGGATGCATCATCATCAAGTTATTTTCTTAGGCAGCAAAGTTCCATTGGATTCAATTAAGTGGATATTTTCCACATTAAATGTAGGTCATGTTTTGCTTTTTATGATAAAGTCAAGATTAGAACCTGCCGCACAAAAATACATAGATCAATTGTCTGAAATATGCTCATCCGCTAAGATCCATCTTGCGGGAAATAGTGATGTTATTGGTAAACTAAACAATATCGGCCACATCAACTGGTTTAAAACGCTCGATGAATTTGAAAAAACAATACAATACCCTTTTTTACATGAAAGAAATTTTTGATCAACTATCTGCCAATTGTAGCCGGCTTACCACTAAGTTGTATAGTACCAGCTTTTCTTATGGTATTTATTTTCTTGGTAAAGAACTGCGTCTACCCATACAC
>NZ_JBFTRT010000639.1:0-4031 GCF_056399685.1 Pedobacter sp. 01N416 | reverse complement strand
GTATTTGGAGGAGCAGATATTGTAATGACTCAGGCTGATTTTCCTGAAACGGTATCGCTTGATGTAACGGCAGTTTTTGGAGGAATTAAATTAATTGTACCACAAAACTGGGCAATAAAATCGAATGTAACGGCATTATTTGGTAGCGTTGAAGATAAAAGATCACATGTAATGCCGGTAGCAGAGATGAAAAAAACATTGATTTTAGATGGGACAGCTTTATTTGGAKGGATCGAAATTAAAAGTTTCTAAACATTTATTATAAAACATCGCCTATGAAATGGTTTGCAGTAAATTGTATCTATCAGGTAATTTGTGGTGAGGGAAAACATACGCCCCAGTTTAATGAACAAACGCGTTTAATCCAGGCAGAGGGGATTGCGCAGGCTTTAGATAAAGCCAAATTAAATGCTATACATTTTAACCCATCTTTTAATAATTGTAATGGCGATAAAGTAGTATGGAAGTTTTTAGGTGTAGGTGGGATATCGGCAGTGGAAGAACTTGCTGATGGTGTAGAAGTAAGTTCCAGGATTGTTGAACCAAAATCGGTTGCGCAATACCTGGAAAAGCTAGCGCACCGCAATAAATCATTAACTAATCAAAACCATTTTGACAACTAGACCTTTATCCGTTCCGCAAATACAGAAAATCTGTACGTACTGATTATCACGCTCGCGCTTACTTTTGTGATTATTTTTGCATCAAAATATGTGGTGCTCTATATATTTTCTGATTATAAGGAGTATAAAGATTTTTACAATTTCTCTTTTGCCTTTAGGGGTTTAA
This sequence comes from Pedobacter sp. 01N416, assembly GCF_056399685.1. Lineage (NCBI taxonomy): Bacteria > Pseudomonadati > Bacteroidota > Sphingobacteriia > Sphingobacteriales > Sphingobacteriaceae > Pedobacter > Pedobacter sp. 01N416. Next base: position 3,242 of record NZ_JBFTRT010000639.1, on the reverse strand, counting down.
TTTCTTTTATGTGTTTAGTCTGGTGTGCTTTGGCTAATATTTTATGGTATAGATTAGAGGAGCAATCAGAAACACACGAAAGGCTATCGGCAGCTAAAAGTTTGGCCAAAGAGGCCGAGTTAAATAAGTTAAGACATCAATTACAGCCGCATTTTCTTTTCAATAGCTTAAACTCGGTATTTGCACTTACCATGGTTAATCCGAAGGAGGCAGGCGTAATGATAATGAAATTAGCTTCTTTTCTTCGCGGAACCCTAAAACGTGATGACGAATTGTGGGTTTCTGTAGAAGAAGAAATGGAGTATATTCAATTGTATCTTGATATTGAAAAGGTGAGGTTTAGCCACAGGTTAAATATCGAAGTTAATGTGGCTGAAGATACTTTAAACCTTTGTTTGCCAGGTACTTTATTGCAGCCCATTGTAGAGAATGCTATTAAATTCGGACTTTATAATACCTCGGCAGGCATTACCATCAAGATAGATGTTACTGTTGAGTATAATATTTTGCAGATCCGGGTACAAAATCCTTTTGATCCCGAAATGAAGGCTGCCGGAGGAACAGGATGGTTGAAGATAAACCTGCGGTAATTTTTACTACAGCTTTTGATGAATATGCCATTAAAGCTTTTGAGGTTAATGCAGTAGATTATTTGCTTAAACCCATCGATAAATCGCGCTTTGATGCAGCCATTAAAAAACTGCCTAACAAATTAAATCAAACCGAAAATACGGAGGCTGTTTTGGATGCGGCAGCTTTAAGTCCGGCCCAAAACAATAGGGTAGTGGTTAAAAAAGATGGCGTAATTAAAATTATTCCCGTTGCCGATATCAACTACTTAGAGGCTGATGATGATTATGTAAAATTAAGTACTGTTGACGGTGCTTTCTATAAGAACAAAACGATGGCTTATTTCGAACAAACGCTCGACGTGAGCCAGTTTATTCGTATCCATAGGTCTTATATCATTAACCTGGCCCAGGTGACCAAAATAGAGCTAAAAGAGAAAGATAGTTATGTAGTGCTGTTAAAGTCTGATATCTGGCTGCCGGTAAGCAAAACCGGCTATGTGAAATTGAAGGCTGCGTTGGGTTTGTAATTTACCCTTCGAATGAATCTATCGGTTGGTGTCTCACCGACCGAAATGAAATATTACCGAGTTTTTTGTTGGTCGATAACATACCGACCGATAGGGAAGATGAAAATCTTTTTTGGAAAGCAATTGAGTGCTAAAATTATTGTTAGCCCTGCTTTCCGTTACAATCTTTTTGCCCTTCGACTACGCGCTCCGTAGGAGTCCTTTGGACAGGGTGACAAAAAGGATTTCCACTCCCAATCAGGTTTGTTCTACGGCTGTCGTTGCTGCTATTTGGGCATCTCCCTTCTACCGTTTCATGTCGATACTAATTTAGGTACCTTTCTCTTCCATTGGGCAATGTAGTTAAGTTAAGCGTACGTTTGTCAGTCTGAGCCTGTCGAAGACCCTTACTAGTTGAAAACAAAAAACATTTGTCCTTCTACAGGCTACCATAGACAGAATCCATTAGCACGGTCGTCATTCCCGCGCAGGCGGGAATCTTAAAGCCCTTGCATTACGATTCCCAATCAAGTTGGGAATGACGATCTAACGCAGCCTACCGTTTGCCAAAAAGATCTGTCTTTAATATTGATTTTATGAAATAATTATCCCTCAGGATGACATTGCATCGAGATGGATTATGGGTGGAAAAAAATATTGATATTTTCGTTCCGTAAGGACGTTTGGTGAAATAATAAAACATACAAGCACATATTTTAAATACCCATAGGACATCTTTTTCAAAAGAATTATTACATTTGCACTTAAATAGAAAAAATAATAATTAATCACTATTGCATTTGTAGAGAAATCGCTTTATATTTGCACCTCTTAATTTTACAATAGATAATATACAGTCATGAAAAGAACATACCAACCTTCGCAAAGAAAGAGAAGAAACAAACACGGCTTCCGCGAAAGAATGGCAACAGCTAACGGCAGACGAGTATTAGCATCACGTCGTGCTAAAGGAAGAAAAAGATTAACGGTTTCTGACGAACGCAAGCATAAAGCATAATTTTTGATTGCTTTTCCGTTAATTCGGGATCGGCAGATCAAAATCTGCAGTTATCAATCAAAAATATATGTACACATTCAGGAAAGAAGAACGGTTATGCAGCAGGAAACATTTAGACCTGTTGTTTAAAAACGGTTCTTCTTTTTTATTATACCCCTTCCGGATTTCTTATCTTTTTGTCGATCAACCAGCTGATGTACAAGCACAAGTGGTAATCAACGTTCCTAAAAAAAGATATAAACGGGCAGTAGATCGCAATCTGCTCAAGCGCCGCATACGCGAAGCTTATCGCTTAAATAAACAAGATAAATTATATTTGCCTTTACCTACTGACAGGGGATTGCTTTTGATTTCTATTCAGTTTGTGGGTAAAGAAAAATACGATTTTACCTTTATCGAGAAAAAACTGATTGCTACTTTTAAACGCTTTCAAAATTTAATCCAGCCAAATGAAATTCATCAATAAAATTTTCGGATGGTTTTTTTTAGGTTTAATCAAGGTGTATCAATATGCCATTTCGCCAATGCTAGGCGCAAATTGCAGGTTTACGCCAACTTGCTCGCAGTATGGGATAGAAGCCATTAAAAAGCACGGACCATTTAAAGGCGGTTGGATGGCACTGAAACGCATTGGTCGTTGTCATCCATGGGGCAAACATGGTCACGATCCTGTTCCTTAAATGGGTTTATTAGTTCAGTTGTTCATTAGCCATTAGTTCATACTACATTCGTCGTTTCGGGGCAGGGGATATGAGCGAGCTGAAGAATCTTTTGGATTGTTAGGGGAGGAATTGATGCCAAATTTCAAGCTAATTCAATCAAAAAATTCGAATAAAGATCCTTCGACTCCGCTACCATTGACGTTATTTTGCAAATTACTATTAATCAATATTTTAACGGCTTTCGCATTTCCATCCAGCTGGGCCATAGCATTGTATCCCCGTTCTACTTAAATCCGGCCTAACAAATTTTTCGGACTGCACTTTCTGGCCGCACAACTGGCTTCAAAAGAAAACGGCGAAGCCCTCATGAATGCAGCTGAAAACTATAATACAAAATGAATAAATTTTCAGCCGGCATTTTTTGTTTTTTCATAGGCCTTTATGTTTTCAACGGCATTCAAGCTAGCTATGCTGGTCTTTTTGA
>NZ_JBFTRT010000638.1:0-2678 GCF_056399685.1 Pedobacter sp. 01N416 | reverse complement strand
GACTATAGCCGTCTTAAAGAAACCACATTTGCAATTAACCTCAATTTTTTGCAATTTCCCGAAATGTATCAGCCTAGAAAAAATAATTTGATCTTCAGCTTTTTCTCCTGGTACATCCAGTTTATCATCAAAAAAGATTTTGCGGCATTCAATTACGATGGAGTGGAAATCAAACAAGACGCTTCTATTCTAATTTTAGCCAATCATTTTAGCTGGTGGGATGGTTTTTTCCTCTTTTACATCAACAAAAAAGTATTTAAGAAACAATTTCATGTTTTAGTGAATGCCGAAAACTATACTAAAGTTGGTTTTCTAAAGTATCTTGGTGCTTTTGCGGCCGAAAATAAAGGTAAAGATGTTTTAGAAACGCTTAATTATGCAGGCAAACTGTTAGATAACCCCGCAAATTTGGTACTTGTATTTCCCCAGGGCAAATTATATTCGAACCACCTCAAAAATATCAGTTTCGAAAAAGGAGTGATGCAGATGATCAATGCCAGTCAGAAAAAAATCAATATTATTTTTGCCGCCACCTTTATTGATTATTTTGCGGAAAGAAAGCCTTCAGCTTATACTTATTTGCAGCATTGGGAGAACGAAGAATATGTGAGCTTGCAATTGCTGAAAAGTGCCTATAATAAACATTACGATCAATCGGTTGTTAAACAAACTCAGCTAATTGAATGACAATTTTTATTTACGCCGTTTTAATTTTCCTGGTGATCCGGTTTTCGGTTACTGTTTTCAATTTCCTTTCTAACCCTAAGTTGCCGAGAGTGGTTAAACACTATCATGATAAGGTTTCGATCCTAATTCCTGCGCGAAATGAAGAAGCAGATATTTTAGAACTACTCGTTTCGATAAAAAATCAGGATTACTCCAATTATGAGGTTATTGTTTTAGATGATAACAGCGATGACAATACTTATGAGGTAGTCGAAAAATTTTGTCTCACAAACCCGCAATATAAAGTGGTACGCGGGAAAGCGTTACCTCAAAACTGGCTTGGAAAAAACTATGCGTGCCACCAGCTTAGCGAATTGGCTACAGGGAAATATCTTTTGTTTATCGACGCAGACGAATCAGTAAAAAGAGGATTGATCAATAGCCTGATCAACCGGATGGAAATCGGAGGCCTGGCTTTGTTAAGTGTTTTTACCAACCAAACTATAAAATCGATAGGCGAGTGGTTAACAGTGCCCTTAATGCATTTTATACTGCTAAATTTATTGCCTTTGCGATTGGTTAAACTTTCGAAAAATCCAGCATTTTCAGCAGCAAGCGGACAGTGCATGTTTTTTAATGCCAATAATTACAAAGAAAACCATTGGCATGAGCGGGTTAAACACCAGGTTGTGGAAGATGTGGAGATTATGAAGTTGGTAAAACAAGAAAAATTTAATGCAGAGGCCCTTTTAGCCAACAGACTGATCTATTGCAGGATGTACAAAAATTTAGGCGAAAGCTTAAACGGTTTTAGTAAAAATTTACTGGCGGGTTTTGGTAATAACATCATAATATTATTACTTTACCAGCTTTTGGTAACTGTAGGGCCAGTAATTTTAATCTTAAACTTTAATATTGCTTTACTTGTATTACCATTAACTTTAATAGTATTAAGTAGAATGATGATCTCCTATTTATCGGGACAAAATGTTTTGATAAATCTGATTTTACATCCCTTACAGATGTTGTTCTTCTTAATAATTTCATTCATTTCTATAAAAAAACATATTTTTAAAACGAGCACATGGAAGGGCAGAACGATCAAAACGATTTAAAGGTTAAAAGGATTGCAGTTGCAATAATTGTCGTTTTTCATATGGTTGGCTTGCTTGGCTTCTTAATTCCTGCTGCCCAGCCTTATTTTATCAAACTGGTTCCCTTTCATTTGTTGCTGATGTTTGCCGTAATTGTTTTTTCGTACAATGCCGATGTGAAACGTTTATTATTACTGGTTTCGGGTGTATTTCTCTGTGGCTTTTTAGTCGAGGTACTGGGCGTGCATACCGGAAAGATATTTGGCAGCTATTATTACGGCGATACATTGGGCTACAAAGTTGCTGCGGTTCCATTACTAATGGGTGTAAATTGGGTAATCCTTATTTTCAGTGTTGGACAAATGATGAAAAGTATGAAAATCAGGCATAGTATTCTGGCTTCTGTTCTCGGCGCTTTTATACTGGTAGGTTTCGATTTCTTTTTGGAACCTGTGGCCATGAAATTTAACTACTGGCAGTGGGACTGGCATGAAATCCCTGTTCAGAATTATGTAGCGTGGTTTATTGTTTCTGTAATATTGTTAAAGTTTTATTATGCTTTGGGCTTAAAGCAACAGAAACATATTGGTACTGTAATGTTCGTTTCACAGCTAATCTTTTTTGTTGTCTTATACATGACAACCGGAACAAATATTTTTGCTTAATTTTGTATCGCAATGGGTTACAACTTACAGGTTAACATCGATAAATCATCAGGCTTTTGCTTTGGCGTAGTATATGCCATAGAAATGGCCGAAGATATTCTGGATAATGAAGGTTATTTATATTGCCTTGGCGATATTGTGCATAATGATGAAGAAGTAGAGCGTTTAACCAATCGTGGATTAAAAATCATCGATCACGAAGTATTAAAAAACTTAAGGGACGAAAAGGTTTTAATCAGGGCTCATGGTGAGG
>NZ_JBFTRT010000637.1:0-4354 GCF_056399685.1 Pedobacter sp. 01N416 | reverse complement strand
CAACAGGAAAGGGCTGACAGAAAAAAAATCAGAAATCGTCAGAGATCAGGAACTGCTGTATACGGTCGAAGAGAAATGGATAAAAAATGAAATTGATCAAGAGACCTACCAAAGATGGCACCTCAAATACAAAAGCAATATAGACAACCTGCAGATTGCWATAGCAAGGCTAAATACCAATCATCGGGAGGCCTACGAAATACTCAATAGGCAATTGGACGTATTTACGGATATCAAATCGGTCTTTCATCAATTTGACACACTGGAAAAGCGAGAATTTATTGACTTGGTGTTCGATTCAAACCTTTACTAGGAAAATGGTATTTATCGAATACCTAGCATGAATATGCTTTCATTTAACTAACTAAAAATGAGAGATTTACGCGTCATGATCGTAGACAAAAAAGGGAGGATTTTTCAATCCTCCCTTCAAGTGCACTTGTAGGGATTCGAACCCCAAACCTTCTCATCCGTAGTGAGATGCTCTATCCAATTGAGCTACAAATGCATTTCCGTATCGTTAACGGACTGCAAAGGTATAATTTGATATTTTAATTTCCAATTAAATTTTAAAAAAATCTCAAAATATTCTTTTGCAGAATATGCTTTATGCGTTTAATGTATCATTAATTGCTTTAAAATCAGGCAACTCATGTGCATCTTCTAAAACTTCTGCATAAGCTATTTTTCCTTCTTCATTGATCACAAAAGCCGCTCTTTTGGAAACACCTTTCAATCCGAACACAAATTCATCATAAAAAGCACCATAAGCTGCTGATACTTCTTTGTTAAAATCAGACAATAAAGGGAACTGATAACTTTGAACTTCTTTAAACTTAGCCAAAGAGAATGGAGAATCAACTGAGATGCCAATTACCTGTGCATCTATCCCTTCGTAATAGCTAAAATTATCACGCATGGTACATAATTGTTCTGTACATGTTCCGGTAAAAGCCATCGGAAAAAAGTGAATAATTACTTTTTTACCTTTGAAACCAGAAAGCGCAATTTCGGTTAAATCTGAACTGTATAATTTGAAATCAGGGGCGTTATCGCCAACTTGTAATGCCATTATGTATTTTTTATGGGTTAAATATATTAATTGGTTCAATAGTTCATCGGCCATTTGTTCATTAGTATTGCATCCCCCAAATGAACTATGACCAGTGAACTAATTATCTTTTTTCATCTGCTGATCCAAAATCGCCAAGCCTTCTTCAAAACTATGTGGACGGTAATCTAGATCTTTAATGGTCTTATCTAAAACAAAACCAGTTCTAATCGGTCGTTTAGCTGTTTGGTTTAAACCTGTAGAACTTATTTCATTAATAAATGATTGATCAAGGCCCCAAAAATCAGCAACTTTTCGCACTAAATCTGCAATAATCATGTAATCTTTACCCGATACATGATAAATTCCTTTTGTATTTTTTTCTACCGCCAATAAGCAGGCTTCAGCTAAATCCTCAGCTAAAGTAGGCATACGCCATTGATCGTTTACTACATTAATAGGCGATGCTTTTTCTAATGCCTCTTTGGCCCAAAGTACAATATTGCTCCGGCTCATATCGCTGGTTATCCCATATACCAATATTGTTCTTAAGATTGCCCAGTTTGCTTTTGAGTTCTTCAACAGCTCTTCCGCCAGTACCCATCCTTTACCGGATAGCGATTTGTTCCTTTAGAAGTGGCAACAAGCTTTACCCTTCCTTCGGCGAGAATTTTTTCAGTTAATTTCTGTCCTAAAAGACCGTTGCTGCCTGTTGTTAAAATGGTTTTCATACGCCTTATTTATGGCTCTAAATTATCTATAAAAACCATGTTGAAAAAATTTATAATATATATTTAAAATTAAGTAAGAAAAACTTAACTTTGCCAACCGAATTGGAGCCCCTATAAACAGCTTTAATTCATTGACTGTAATAAATTTACTCACAACAGATATGCCTAACTTAGGAAAAATAGCACAAATTATCGGCCCTGTGGTTGACGTTAGCTTTGCTAATGATGCCCATCTACCTAAAATTTTTGATGCGTTAGAGATAACGAAAGAAAATGGACAAAAAATTGTTTTAGAAGTTCAACAGCACTTAGGTGAAGATCGTGTACGCGCAATCTCGATGGACTCTACAGACGGTTTAGTTCGTGGAATGGACGTAGTTGACACTGGTGCTGCGATTAAAATGCCAGTTGGCGACCAAATTAAAGGTCGTTTATTTAATGTAGTTGGTGAAGCGATTGACGGTATCAACACAGTTGATAAAACTGATGGTCGTCCTATCCATGCTACTCCTCCTAAGTTTGAAGATTTATCAACTGAAACTGAGGTACTTTTTACAGGTATTAAAGTTATCGATTTATTAGAGCCATACGCAAAAGGTGGTAAAATCGGTTTATTCGGTGGTGCTGGTGTAGGCAAAACCGTATTAATTATGGAGTTGGTAAACAACATCGCTAAAGCTTATGCTGGTTTGTCAGTATTCGCAGGTGTTGGTGAGCGTACTCGTGAGGGTAACGATTTACTTCGTGAGTTTATTGAGTCAGGTGTTATCAACTATGGTGACGAATTCTTACACTCAATGGAAAAAGGTGGTTGGGATTTGAAAGCTGTTGATACTGAAAAATTAAAAGAATCTAAAGCAACATTGGTTTTCGGTCAAATGAACGAGCCTCCTGGTGCACGTGCACGTGTAGCATTATCAGGATTAACTGTTGCTGAATATTTCCGTGATGGTGATGGCGAAGGCGCTGGAAAAGACATCCTTTTCTTCGTTGATAACATCTTCCGTTTTACGCAGGCAGGTTCTGAGGTGTCGGCTTTATTAGGTCGTATGCCATCAGCTGTAGGTTACCAACCAACATTGGCAACTGAGATGGGTTTAATGCAAGAGCGTATTACTTCAACAAAACGTGGATCAATTACATCAGTACAAGCGGTATACGTACCAGCGGATGATTTAACTGACCCGGCTCCGGCAACAACTTTTGCCCACTTAGATGCTACTACAGTACTTTCGCGTAAAATTGCTGAACTAGGTATTTATCCTGCGGTAGATCCATTGGATTCTACTTCACGTATCCTTTCTCCAGCTGTTTTAGGTGATGAGCACTATAACACTGCACAACGTGTTAAAGAAACTTTACAACGTTATAAAGAATTACAAGATATCATCGCGATCTTAGGTATGGACGAATTATCTGAAGAAGATAAATTAGTTGTATCAAGAGCACGTCGTGTTCAGCGTTTCTTATCTCAACCTTTCCACGTAGCTGAGCAATTTACCGGCTTAAAAGGTGTATTGGTTGACATTAAAGATACCATCAAAGGATTTAACATGATCATGGATGGTGAAGTTGATGAGTATCCAGAAGCTGCATTTAACTTGGTTGGTAGCATTGAAGATGCGATCGAAAAAGGTAAAAAATTATTAGCAGAAGCGAACTAGTATCGAGATTTGAGTATTAAGTATCAGGACTATAAACAGGATCTTGCTACTTGATACTAGCTACTTGATGCTTAAATCTAAAAAAAATGAATTTAGAAATATTAACTCCAGATAAAAAAGTTTTCGAAGGTGAAGTAACAGCAGTTACGGTTCCTGGTACTTTAGGCTCTTTCCAGATTTTAAAAGACCATGCCCCTATCATCTCTACTTTAGAAGATGGAGAAGTTATTATAAAAGCAAACAAAGCTGATGAGCAACGCTTTTTTATTAAAGGCGGTGTAGTAGAAGCTATTCACAACAAAATTGTGGTTTTAGCTGAAGGCGTCGCTTAATCTAATTATTCGTCATGCTGAATTTATTTCAGCATCTGTAAAAGAACTCAGAGCGACGAAAACAAAAAGCCTCCCGATTTAAAAATCAGGGAGGTTTTTTGTTTATGTTATTGTTTAACAAAATCACAAACCGCCACAGTAAATTCCTTACTGTTTTCATAATAAAGCATGTGCGAGCCGTTTAATTGCACTACCTTTTGGTTTTTAAATTTATAATTTTTGTAATAGTTCGGTCCAACAGCGTGATCATCCTTACCCGTTATAATCAAGGCCGGTGTTTTAATTTCACTGGTAAGTAAAGCATAATCTTTAAAATATTCTGGATACTTCTGCATCTTTGTGCTATCCATTAAAGGCATAAAAAGAGTCATTCCGAAATCTGATGTACGTTTATAGGAGTTTTCGATGCTGTCCATTTTGATAACGGTATTTACATCATTGGCAATATATTTATATCCAAGATGCACCGCGCTTAACTTTTTTCTAACCAGCGCCGCTCCGTTCATTAATTTTTTAAAATCTGTTTCATTTATAGTGGTATCCTTTTTTAGTTTTATAGTGGTATCCTTTTTTAGT
>NZ_JBFTRT010000636.1:0-3968 GCF_056399685.1 Pedobacter sp. 01N416 | reverse complement strand
GTATTGAAACAGGCTGGATCAGTAGCGAAGGCCCTTTTATTACTAAATTTGAGGAACAGTTTAGTAAATATATTGGTAGTTCGTACGGAATTGCGGTTAGTAACGGTTCTGCAGCCTTAGATATTGCGATTAAAGCTTTAAATATTGGCCATGGAGACGAAGTAATTATGCCTACTTTCACGATTATCTCTCCAGCGCAATCTGTGGTTACCGCTGGTGCGTTGCCAGTTTTAGTAGATAGTGATCCAATCACTTGGAATATGGATGTGACCCAAATTGAGTCCAAAATAACCGCTCGTACGAAGGCGATTTTGGTAGTACACATTTACGGTCTCCCAGTTGATATGGATCCCATATTAGCATTGGCAAAAAAATATAAGCTAAAAATAATCGAAGATGCAGCAGAAATGCACGGCCAAACCTATAAAGGCAAAATGTGCGGTAGTTTTGGTGACATCAGCATTTTTAGTTTTTATCCAAATAAACATATTACTACCGGCGAAGGCGGTATGCTCCTCACTAACAGCCGAGAGCTGGCGGATAGATGTAAAAAACTCCGGAACCTGTGCTTTGAGCCTGATGGTCCTCGCTTTGTCCATCACGAAATAGGCTGGAACTACCGAATGACAAACCTACAGGCAGCCCTAGGTTTGGCCCAGCTAGAACAACTTGAAGGTTTTATAATCAAGAAAAGAGAAATAGGTGCAAGCTACCAACAAGGGCTTTCTTTCTTACGAGAAAAAGGGTACCAGCTGCCTCTTGCAAAAACAGATTTTAGTAAGAATATTTATTGGATATTCGGTTTGATTGCACCAACCTTAGCCGAAAAAGAAAACATAATAGCGCATCTCACCAAAAACAAAATCGGTACCCGGCCTTTCTTTTGGTGCATGCATGAACAACCTGTATTTCAAAAAATGGGGTTGTTCAAAAATGAAAATTATCCTGTTGCAGAAAGGTTAGCTAGAAATGGCTTTTATTTGCCAAGTGGTTTGGGCCTTACAGAAGAAGAAGCTAACCAAGTAGTAAAAATAATCTTAAATGGAAAAATTTAAAATTGCTGTTTGGGCTGACAAAGAGACATCTCCGCATAATGGAGGCTCATTCACTTATCCTGAAGCGCTGATTACAAATATCGACACTTTCGAGTTTGATCCTGAGTTAGAAATTGTATTTACTGGCTTTTTAAAAGATAGCAAATTCAAAAAACCTTATATTAAACTTGAAAGCGAGGAAAGTTTTTTAAGCAGAAAACTAAGCAACTTATTCCATAAATTATTTCGTTGTGACGTGAATCTTACCGGAAGATCTAGAAGGAAGCGAAAACAAATCAATTTTGATATCCTGAAAAAGAATAGGGTAAAATTGATTTTCTATCCCGTTAATTTCATGCAGTATACAGACTTCCCATTTATTGTTAACAATTGGGATTTAGGACAACTTAGCACCTATGTTTTTGATGAATTTGCCTATACCTTCGATAGTAGGGAACAATATTTTACATTGATAAAAAAGGCGCTCTTTATTTGCGCCGATTCTGAAGCAGGTAAGATAGAAATGATCAATTACCTCAATTATTTCCCCAATAAAATCAAAGTATTGCCATTTTTCCCTGCGAGTTTTGTTGGATCCGAAACCACTCCCGTAAAACCTGATTTCATGGGGCAGAGTGATGAATATTTCTTCTATCCTGCCGCTTTTGGCGCACATAAAAATCATTATGGACTGATTATGGCCTTTAAGCAGTTTTTGGATAAGTATCCTCAAGTAAAACTGGTATTTACCGGTGGCGATTATAAGAACAAGCTCTATCTTCAAGATTTAGTTAATGAATTAAATATTGCTGATCGCGTTTTTTTTGCTGGATTTGTCGAAAAATCGGTCATCAAATGGCTCTATATGCATTCTTTAGGTTTAGTGATGCCTACATATCTTGGGCCAACCAATATGCCATTGTTGGAAGCACAAGCCTTAAATTGTAGAGTAGCTTGTTCCAATTTTGACGGACATAGGGAGTTATTGGGCGATTATGGCATATATTTCAATCCAGAAAGTACGAATGAAATTCATGACAGCCTCATTCAACTCTACAATTTGCGAAATCAATCGGTAACCCAAAAAGAACTTTCAAAATATAATATTGAAGAGACCATGAAAAAACTAAATCAAATCTTCATTGAGTCGATTAATGTAAGAAGTACATGGGATTATTAGCTTGATGTAGCATGTCAATTTTCGGAAAAATTCGCAGTTTTCTGCACCTTCAAAAGCGAGCGATAAAATACATGAAGGCTTTTGGTATCGAAGGATTAAGTATCTTACGTCAAGTTGAACTGGAAGACAATGATGAACTGATCGTACTTCAACTACCGCGATTAAAGGAAAAAATCTATTTAAGAAAAAACACTTCTGATATTGGGGTATTCCAAGAGATATTTATAGATCAAAATTATGAGGCCTTATTAGATTTAAAAGACCACAATATTGTTGTTGATGCTGGAGCAAATATTGGTCTTTTTGCTTTATACATATTGAAAGAACACCCTAATGCACAGCTTTTCTGTATTGAACCCGAGGATTCAAATTATGAAATGCTCAAAAAAGAATTTCAATTGCTGACATTTATCGTGATTTTAATTTAGACCATATTGATATTCTTAAAATCGACATTGAGGGAAGTGAAAAAGAGCTCTTTGAAAAGAACACCTCATGGCTATCAAAAGTAAAAAACTTAATGATAGAAACCCATGAAGACATGAGACCTGGTAGTACATCATCAGTAATGGATGCGCTATCACCCTATTACTTTGCGTATGTAAAACTTAACAATAATCTTTTTTTCACAACAGTTCTGAACCAATCATGCATTTAAACAGTGAATTATTATTCAAAAAATATGCAAAAACATATTTTAAAAATAACCTAAAAGTTTTAGAGATTGGTCCTGACATGATTCCTTCTAGCTTTTCTACTATGATTGGCAATCCTACTATCACCTGGCATACTTTAAATATAGTGGCGGGCGAGCGAACTAGCAATGCTAAGAATGAGGATTTAGACATTTTGTCGACTGATGAATATAATTATCCGATAGCAAATGATACTTATGATATTATTATTTCTTCTAATGTGCTGGAACATGTACGTAAATTTTGGACCTGGTTTGCTGAATTGAAAAGAATATTAAAACCAGGAGGGCTGATCATTACTATCTCACCAATTAGTTGGCCTTATCATGAAGCTCCGGTAGATTGTTGGAGGATTTATCCCGAAGGAATGGCTGCACTATATGAAGAATTAGGCTTGATGAATGTACTCACACTTTTCGAAAGCTTGGAGAGAGAAAGATTTACAGACCAACCTTACACACCACTTATTCCTTGGGCTTCTACGGTGAATGAAAATAAAATAAGATACATCAAATGGTACAACAGATTATTGGCATTTTTTCCATTTACTAAAGCAATAAGAGCAGGGATTACCATTTCCTATGATCAAATTTCTATTGCGACCAAATAATGTCTAGGTCCTTTGTAACCATTGTTCCGCACATCGAAAACCTTGAACTAAAAAAGGATACTGGTCAAATTCCCTATCAATTTTTTAAAATTTTGGGGTATAATTCAACATTAGTATCTTATTTCCATTCATTAGAAGGAGGTCGAAAAGCCGGCCCATGGAAAAAACCTCCAACTGAAACAAATGTTATTGAGGCTAATTATCCTTATTTAAAAACTGAAGTTCCTGGTTTAAAACTCCACTTTTTACCAAACGAAGGTAGAGGTAAATTTTTTGAACGATCTATTTATGCCTATATCAGGCAGCATGCGAAAGAAATAGAAATCCTCAACTTATTCCATTTTAGCTCTGAGAATAYTTTTTATGCCATTGTATATAAATTTTTTCATCCTCATGGGAAAATTTACCTAAAACTAGATATTGATTTAGATTTCCATAAAAATCAAGCC
>NZ_JBFTRT010000635.1:0-2688 GCF_056399685.1 Pedobacter sp. 01N416 | reverse complement strand
GGGCAAGACGATGAATTGTTGGGGAAACTGCAACAAAAAACAGGAAAAGGAAGAGATGAGCTTGTAAAATGGATCAATTCATTATAACATCAATTTTTATTAATAATATACAGGCGGCCAATTTTGGTCGCTTGTTTGGTTTAGAACCTATGCCATGAGCGATATTGCACAACGGTTTATTCAAAACCCAATACTTTGTCCAAAAGATTTAGTACCGAGTATAGCGGGCCTGGAAATTGCATGCCTTTTAAATCCTGGTGTTTTTACCTTTCAAAATAAAATATGGCTTCTGGTGCGGGTAGCAGAACGGCCGGGGCAAAAACAGGGATTTATTTCTTTTCCGGTTTTAAGGAAAAACGGCATCGAAATTATCGAGATAGCGGAGGCAGATCCTGCTTTGGTAGATAATGATCCACGGGTGATCAATTATCAGGGTGCTGATTATTTAACCACATTATCGCATTTAAGGCTCGTTTGCAGTGATGATGGTGTGCATTTTTATCAACCGGCCGGTTATCCTTTATTACAGGGTGAGGGAGAAGATGAAACTTTTGGCATTGAAGATTGCCGTGTATCCTTAATCGATAAAACCTACTATTTAACCTTTACTTCCGTATCTGCCCATGGGGTAGGGGTTGGATTAAGAACAACAAAAGATTGGAAGCGTTTTGAGAAACACGGCATGATTATCCCGCCGCACAATAAAGACTGTGCCGTATTTGAAGAACGCATTAACGGTAAATTTTATGCCTTACACCGGCCCAGCAGTGTAGCTTTGGGTGGTAATTATATCTGGCTGGCCGAATCTCCTGATGGTATTCATTGGGGTAAACACAAATGTATCATTAAAACCAGGCCTAACCACTGGGATAGTGCACGTGTTGGGGCTGGTGCGGCACCCATAAAAACCACAGAAGGATGGCTCGAAATCTATCACGGTGCAAACGGAAAACATCAATATTGTTTAGGTGCCTTTCTAATGGATTTAAATGATCCATCGAAAGTACTGGCCAGAACCGATGAGCCGATTATGGTGCCAACAGCAGATTACGAACTGCATGGTTTCTTTGGTGAAGTCGTATTTACAAACGGCCACATTGTTAACGGAGATGAATTAACGATTTACTATGGTGCGGCTGATGAGTTTGTTTGTGGCGCTAAGTTTTCGGTGAAAGAAATTTTGGAGACACTGAAATATATCTAGTTCTTTTTGCCACGGAAGCACTGATAAACACGGAAGATGGGCTTGTTTTTCTGTACCATACAACTAATGATCAATAGCCAATGAACTAAACAAAAAAASCGATCCCCGTTTCCGAGAATCGCTAGTAATTTTGATATTAAAGCATCAGGTTTTCACTTTAAACCCTCCGCCTTCCTACCCTCAACCTTATTAGTATCCAAAAATCTGCTCCAGGCTTAATTTAGTTACCGGGCCGAATTTTGCTAAATCGGCCATGTTGATTTTTTTCTCTGAAGCCACGATACAATAGTTGTAAGGTTTGCCCGAAAGATTGGTTTGATGGAACGATTTTACATCATTAAAAGTTAATGGTTTTAAGTTCGCATATTCATCAACTCTTGAGTCATGATCGAAACCTAATTTTTTATCTGCCAAATAGCTATAGATAATTCCATCTTTGGTAATACGGCTGGTTTCTAAGCCGTTTAATGAGTTGGTTTTTGATAATGCAAATGATTTATCAGACTCTGGTAAAGTGGTTAATAACTCATTCATACCGGCAACTGCTTCATTCATTTTATCTGCCTGTGTACCTACATAAGCGATAATGGTATTTTCTTTTTCTTTGGTATTTGGAGAAGAATATACTGCAAAGGTAGAATAAGCCAAAGCTTTAGATTCGCGGATGGTTTGGAATACTACTGAGCCCATGCCGCCGCCAAAATAGTTGTTAAACAAGGCGATTTTTGCTGCATTGGCCGGATCGTACAAGCCACCATTGCGTACCCAACGGATTTCTGCCTGCACCATATCATAATCGGCAAAGTAAACTTTGTTCGAATCGGTTTTGGTGTATACAAATTTCTTAATTGGCGCCGTATCTGTAAATTCTTTAGCCAATGGGTGTGCTTTTACAATATCAGCAGAAAATGCTGCTAAAGTTTTAGGGCCATAATAAGTAATGGTGTGTTTGTAATTGGTTAGGTTGTGCAAGATATAGATCAGATCTGCCGATTTCATGTTTTTGATCTCATCATTGCTTAATCCGTAATTGAAAGGATTATCGGCACCATACTGTGCATAACTCATTAAACCACCAAGAATTGATGATTTGTTTAATTTTGCGTTATCTCTCGATTTTAACAAACGGCCTTTTAAATCTTCTAAGGCTTTTTCGTTTGCTTTGCAATTTGCCAATACATCTTCTACCAGGGCAACAGCTTTATCAAAGTTTTCTTGTAAACCACTGATGGAAACTGTAGTTACATCGGTACCTACGTTTATGCTATAGCTACAGGCAATGTTGTAAAATGCTTTACTAATATCCTCTGCCGAATATTTATCAGTACTTAAGAACGCTAAATATTGAGCAGCATAAGGCAACAACTTATAGTTGTATGAGCCCACATCAAAACGGTAGCCTAAACGGAAAATTCCGTTTTCGGTGTTTTGAACCGCAATTACATCAGCAATGCCTGCTTTACCGAAATTAAGATCTTTGGTAT
>NZ_JBFTRT010000634.1:0-2691 GCF_056399685.1 Pedobacter sp. 01N416 | reverse complement strand
GTTTCAGGGTTACGCCTTGAATGATAAGAAGGGTTTTCTGGAACTTAATATCAGTGAACAGGAAGTTAGTGATGTTTTCGATGGCCTGATCGATTTGGTCACGGCCGTGCGGACGCTGATGGAACAAGGCAAGATTGAAGGAATAGGGGCATAGACGGACTTTACAGTTCAATTTCTAATTTTTTTACGTCTTAAATCAATCAAAATGAAGCTTAAATTATGCTTCCTGCTACTGCTATGCCCAGTTTTTTGGGTGCATGCCCAGGATAAAAACTTATCAGTTACCCCAGGGGCTGCAAATAATCGAGGATTAGCTATAGGGCAGCAGGCGCCGGATGTACTTATACAGAATATTTCAGGCCTCAATGGATCAGATAAAACGCCGGTAGCCCTGCCGCTTTCAGCCTTTAAGGGCAAACTGCTCATCGTGGATTTCTGGGCAACATGGTGTGCGCCCTGTATTGCCATGATTCCTAAAATGGAGGCCTTACAGGAAGAATTTAACGGCCGTGTGCAGTTCCTCCCGGTAGCTTATCAGTCCTTTAAAGAGGTCGATGCCTTTTATAAAAAGCTGCAGCAGCAGACCGGTAAATCTGTGTCGCTGCCGATGGTTACAGCAGATACGACACTGGTCCGGCTTTTTCCCCATCAGACCCTCCCGCATTATGTATGGATAGGCGGGGATGGTGTTGTAAAGGCCATAACCGACCGGCAGGCGATCTCTGCTGAAAATATAAAAGCCTTATTAGCCGCAGGATCGTTAGAACTGAAAGTTAAAAAGGATGAGAAAATGCTTTATGATACCAGTAAGCCTTTGTTTTTTGAGGGAGAGGATCTCGATAACGGTATTTTTCGATCTCAGCTTTCAGGTTATATCACCAATATCGGCCGCGGGATCTATAAAGACGTAGACGTACAATCAGGAGGACCTGTGAGACGCATTACCGGGCGTAACCTGACCATTCCCGAACTGTTCCGGATAGCCTATAAAAAAGAAAAAAAAGAAACGGTGCTCGAAGATGGACTGGTGGAAGAATTTGAGCCCAAAAAGCTAGTCAGCGCAGATTTTCTGGACTGGTTGAAGCAGGGCAGGGGATATTGTTATGAGCTCATGATTAACCAGCAATCCAGCGCTCGGACATATGCCTTGATGCAGGATGAGCTCAAGGGATTTTTCTCGGATTACCGGGTAGGACTGGAAAAAAGGAAAGTAAAGGCGCTGGCATTGGTGCGCACCTCTTCAACAGATAAACTCCGTACCTCGGGTGGGCAGCCCTCGGTTTACGTAGACGGCTTTGGATGCAAATTAACGAGTTGCTTCCTCTCTGTTTTCATTGAAAGGTTACAGGTTCCGTTACAAGGGAATCCACTTCCGATGATTGACCAGACCGGATATACAGGCATGGTTGACCTGGAGTTCACGGCCAATACGGGCAGTATTGAGCAGATCAATAAAGCGCTCGCCCGCTATGACCTGCGCTTTGTTGAAAAGCCTGCAGAGATCGAAATGCTCATTATCCGTAAACGCTAACGCACAAATTTTAATTATGAAGAAAATTATTATACTATATCTCGCTACGCTGTTTCTGCTTTACAGTTTACCGCTCAATGCCCAACAGCCCATAAAAGAAATAAAGGGCAAAGTTGTGGCGGCTGACGGGCGGATTCCCCTGATTGGAGCCACCGTTAAAATGGAAGAATCCGGTGAGGCGGTCCTGACTGACCAGACGGGAAGTTTCGCTTTAAAGACCACACTTTCCGGCGTCAACCTACAGGTAACCTATCTTGGCTATCAGCAGGTGAGCCTGAAGGTATCCGCTAACGATAAGCCGGTCTTGATTATACTGGCTGCTGCAACAGCACAATTAAATGAAGTGGTCGTTTCTACCGGTTATCAGACTCTGCCTGCCGGCAGGGCCACAGGATCTTTTGTTCAGGTGGATAACAAACTGCTCAACCGCAGGGTGAGCACAGGCGTGCTGGAACGGCTGGAAGATGTCACTCCTGGCCTGCTTTTCAACAAAGGCAGGTCGGCAGGGGCGGGCCTGATTAGTGTGCGGGGACAAAATACCATATATGGCAATTCCAGTCCATTGATTGTACTGGATAATTTTCCATATGATGGGGATATCAATAATATTAATCCCAATGATGTAGAGAGCATTTCAGTGCTCAAGGATGCTGCTGCGGCTTCCATCTGGGGTTCCCGTGCCGGAAACGGTGTGATTGTGATTACAACCAAAAAAGGACGTTATAGCCAGCCCCTGAAAGTCGGCTTTAATGCCAATGCGACAATGGGTGATAAACCAGATATTTTTTATCAGCCCAGGATGTCTGCTGCAGATTTCATAGGCGTCGAAAAAGCACTTTTTGACAAAGGCTTTTACCTTAATGCCGAAACTGGCTTTAATAATCCCGCGATAACGCCGGTAGTGGAACTGCTGATTGCCCGCAGGGATGGTAAAATCTCAGCGGATCAGGCTGATGCGCAGATTAGTGCTTTAGCTTCAAATGATGTGCGGAATGACTTTGACAACTATTTTTACCGTAAAAGTATTAACCAGCAGTATGCCCTGAATTTTAGTGGTGGCAGCGAAATCCAGCGCTTTAACCTGTCGGGAGGATATGACCATAACCAGGATAACCTGGTAGGAAACGGTTTTGACCGCTATACCTTTAACGGCGGACAGT
>NZ_JBFTRT010000633.1:0-4891 GCF_056399685.1 Pedobacter sp. 01N416 | reverse complement strand
CCGCCACCATAGTATCCACCGCCGATACCCCAGCCTCCGCCGTAGTATCCACCGCCCCAACCATAACGGTCGTAATAAGAGTTAGGTCCCCAAGAGTTCCATCCATAAGGATTGTTCCATCCGTAGCCAAAATTACCGTAATAGAAGGGATTGCTCCAGATGCTGCCATAACCAAAGCTGCCGCCCCAGCCCCCTAAACCGTATCCGCTGTTCCAACCCAGGCCATAACCCAAGTAGTTTGAAGGGCCATAACTGCTTCCATAGTAATAATTGTCAAAATAAGGGTCGTAATAGCCTTGAAAGCTGTAACCATTATAAAAACGGTTTATTCTAGATGAGTAATCCATATCGTAATAAGGATTACTTGTTCCGTAATATTCATCATATTCCTCCTGTCCCTGAGCCTGATATTGCTGGCCTTGTCGGTTCTGAGGTTGAGGTGCTATTTCAACCTCCCTGGCTTTCGCCACAGAATTATAAACATCATCAGCTGGCTTAGTTTGAGCCAGTTTTGATGTAGAGCATGATGCCACCAACCCTGCGGCGGCAATCATAACAATGGGTAAAAATTTAATTGGTTTCATTGTGTTTATATTTAGTTGTGTGTGTTCACGAATTTAATAAACAAGTTTCAAAAGTAAAAATTATTAACTATTTATTTAGTCAAAAAATGATATAAAATAATTGATATTATTTTGTTAATCGTTTGTAGGCATAAATTTATAAATTTGCCGTTGGATTTTACACTTTTTAACATACAAATTACGTTCCAAATACATAAGATGAGCAAAGAAATTACAAGTAGAGAAGCAGATTATTCCCAGTGGTATAATGATATAGTATTAAAAGCAGATTTAGCAGAGCATTCTGCCGTGCGTGGTTGTATGGTTATAAAGCCAAATGGCTATGCTATATGGGAAAAAATGCAGGCTGTTTTAGATAAAATGTTTAAGGATACAGGCCATCAAAATGCCTATTTTCCATTATTCATTCCAAAGTCATTTTTCTCTAAGGAAGCTTCTCACGTTGAGGGCTTTGCGACAGAATGTGCGGTTGTAACACATTACCGGTTAAAGAATGACGGTAACGGAAATATTGTTGTAGATGAAACAGCTAAGTTAGAGGAGGAATTAATTGTTCGCCCTACATCCGAAACCATTATTTGGAATACTTATAAAGGATGGATCCAATCGTACCGTGATTTACCAATATTGATCAATCAATGGGCGAATGTGGTAAGATGGGAAATGCGTACCAGGTTATTTCTGCGTACAGCCGAATTTTTATGGCAGGAAGGACATACCGCACATGCTACAGCAGAAGAGGCGATTGAGGAAACAGAACGTATGTTACATATTTACGCCGATTTTGCCGAAAATTGGTTGGCAGTTCCGGTAATCAGAGGCCGTAAATCGCCGAATGAACGCTTTGCGGGTGCTTTAGATACTTATTGTATTGAGGCCTTAATGCAGGATGGCAAAGCTTTACAAGCAGGTACATCTCACTTTTTAGGCCAGAATTTTGCTAAAGCTTTTGATGTTAAGTTTACTGGTAAAGATGGGAAATTAGATCATGTATGGGCTACTTCATGGGGTGTTTCTACACGTTTAATGGGTGCTTTGATTATGGCACACAGTGATGATTCTGGATTGATTATTCCACCAAAATTAGCGCCAATACAAGTGGTAATTGTTCCGATTTATAAAGGTGATGAGGATCTGGCGAGAATTTCTTCATATGTTAATGAATTAACCATGCGTTTAAAAGGTTTAGGCGTTTCGGTGAAATATGATGACAGGGATACACAACGCCCTGGATTTAAGTTCGCTGATTATGAGTTGAAAGGTGTGCCAATCCGTATTGCTATTGGTGGCCGCGATTTAGAAAATAAAACAGTAGAAATTGCCCGTAGAGATACCAAGGTGAAACAAACTGTACCTCAGGAAGGATTGGATATTTACATCATCAAACTATTGGAAGATATTCAGCAAAGCATGTTCAACAAAGCTTTGGCTTATCGCGATGAGCATATTACAGCAGCCAATAGTTACGAAGAGTTTCAGGAATTGTTGGATACCAAAGCTGGTTTTATTTCAGCGCATTGGGATGGAACACCAGAAACTGAGCAAAAGATAAAAGAAGAAACAAAAGCAACCATTCGTTGTATTCCTTTAGATAATAAATTAGAAGATGGCGTTTGTATTTATTCAGGAAAACCATCCATCCAAAGGGTACTGTTTGCAAGAGCGTATTAATTAGATGTGAGACACTAGATTTTAGAAGTGAGATTTGAGATTGTATCTCGACTCAAATTTTATGTCTCACATCTCCTGTCTCATATCCCAAATCTTAAAAAAAAATGAAATTCGCAACTAAAGCTATACATGCAGGTCAAGAGCCTGATCCAACTACAGGTGCTGTAATGACACCGATATATCAAACCTCTACCTATTGGCAGAAATCTCCTGGAGACAATAAAGGCTACGAGTATTCGAGAGGAACAAACCCAACGCGTAAAGCTTTGGAAGATTGTTTAGCTGCTTTAGAAAATGCCAAATATGGTMTGGCTTTTTCGAGTGGAATGGGGGCAACAGATGCCGTATTGAAATTATTACAGGCCCTACATTAATGATAAAACCAAATTGGTTTGGATAGAAACACCTACTAATCCTACCATGCAGATTATCGATATTGAAGGGGTGGCAAAAATTACAAAAGAGAAAAGTTTAATCCTGACCGTTGATAATACATTTGCATCGCCTTATTTACAAAACCCGATTGATCTGGGCGCTGATATTGTGATGCATTCGGTAACCAAATACATTGGTGGCCACTCTGATGTGGTAATGGGTGCTTTGGTAACAAATGATGAACAATTGTATAAAGACCTTTGGTTCATTTACAATGCCTGTGGTGCAACACCGGGTCCGCAAGATGCTTTTTTAGTGTTGAGGGGTATAAAAACGCTTCACCTTCGGATGAAAGCACATTGCGAAAATGGAGCGCGTATTGCATATTATTTAAAAACACATCCAAAGGTTGATAAAATTTACTGGCCGGGTTTTGAAGATCACCCTAATCATGATGTAGCTAAAAAACAAATGCGTGGATTTGGCGGTATGATTTCGATTACCTTAAAAGGTGCTGATCTGGAAGAAACTTTTAGAATCTCGTCTAATTTTAAAGTATTCACATTGGCTGAATCATTGGGCGGGGTAGAATCGTTAATTAACCATCCAGCAACGATGACACATGGCTCTATCCCGAAAGAAGAAAGAGAGAAAGTAGGTGTTACCGATAACTTGCTCCGTTTAAGCGTTGGGGTAGAGGATATCGACGATCTTTTAGAGGATCTGGCAAATGCATTAGCATAATATTTCGAGCGGGCAGATAAAATATTTGCCCGTTTTTTTTATTCCACAATAATAAATATTGCTGTTGCTAAGGAATAATTTATTTTAAATATAAGCGAAGTATATTATTGATTCATTTTTATCCCATAACTCATCCTTGCCTCGGCTCACCGCCGCCAGAGGGCTCTTTCTTTTTGGTGTCAAAAAGAAACAAAAAACACCGGCTGAAAATTTTTCTTTCGAAGTTAGTGGGAAGGCTAGGTCAGTGGAGCCCGAAAAATTTATTAGGCCGGATTTGAGTGGAACGAGGACACAGTGCTATGGCTTAGCTGGATGGAATATATAATCGCTAATTACCAGTGTATTAAAAAAAACTTCAACGATAGGCACGAAGCATCTTTTTCATCGGTTGCAGATGCTTCGTACCCTCAGCATGACAATCTGATAGATGGTAATGCTATTTTCGTTTAATCATCACATATATGCAGTTTTTAGAGCTAAAAAATTTCCTTGATAGTAAGGTTGAACAATACAATCAGCCAAATTTTATAGCAAACGATCCAGTTTGTATTCCGCATCTTTTCGAAAAAAAACAGGATATAGAAATTGCCGGCTTTTTTGCTGCGGTTTTAGCCTGGGGCCAGCGGAAAACAATTATTAATAAATGTAGGGAACTGCTGGGCCATATGGATAATGCGCCTTACGATTTTGTTGTCAATCATACCGATAACGATTTAAAACGTCTGCTGAACTTTAAACACCGCACATTCAATGATACCGACTTACTTTATTTTATTTCGTTTTTTAAGCAGCATTATCAAAACTTCGATAGCTTAGAGCAGGCATTTGTGCCAAGGCAAGATGTTTTTCGGACTGATTATTTAGAAGTTTCATCTATAAAACCGGAGATAACATATGCCTCGGAAGTGTGTTATGCTGCTGAGCTTAACTTCTCGATAGAGCAGGCATTGAACCATTTCAGGCAGTATTTTTTCTCCTTAGAAGATTTTCCTCACCGCACGAAGAAACATATCTCCTCTCCAAAGCAAAAATCTACCTGTAAACGTTTAAATATGTTTTTGCGGTGGATGGTTAGGATAGATCAAAAAGGTGTTGATTTTGGTATCTGGAATACACTTCAGCCAAAAGATCTAATCTGTCCCTGCGATGTGCATGTTGATCGGGTAGGACGCTTGCTTGGACTGATTAATAGAAAGCAGACCGATTGGTTAACTGCAATTGAATTAACCGACAATTTGAAGCAGTTCGATCCCTCAGATCCGGTGAAGTATGATTTTGCATTATTTGGACTAGGTGTAGAAAAATTGCTTTAAAGTTTGAGAATTGAGAAAAGTCAAAAAAAAGTTCTTTTTTCAATTCAATCTTCCTATACTTACGTAGTGATCCTGCTTCGGTTTAGTAGGATTATGTCTATCCCAATGTTTCGCTATGATCGCAGTTAATTTATCTGATGAAGATAGGTGGAAGAAATATAATAATTTTTCTCCTCTAGTCTCAATTTTTAAGAAATTCCATCC